>CALMIB010000511.1 GCA_937863945.1 uncultured Longilinea sp. | reverse complement strand
GCGGCGATGGAGGCGGTTTTTTTCACGGCGTTTTCCGGGCTTTGAATCAAGGGTGACTGCCGGGCAAGACCGGCAACTTAAAACCCCCTCCCTGTGAGAAAGGGGGTGAGTTTGATTTTAGTGCTTGCGCTTCTTCGCGCCGCCTTTGCGGTGCGCGTCCCGCTCGCTGCCGATCCAGATGCCGAAGGCGGGCAGGATGCGGCGGTGCAGCAGCAGGATGAGGACGGTGAGGGCGAAGGCGATGGCGAAGATGATCAGCGAGGAACTGAGGTTGTTCATCAATGCCGGGTTGAACAGCATGACCACGGCCAGCGTGAGCATCAACACGCCGCCGATCAGCTTGAGGATGCGGCCGTGCTTTTCTTCGAGCTTGCTGGCCTTGAGCGAGAAGACCGCCGTGCCAAAAATGACCAGTTCATCGAGCTGATAAATGATCATGTAAACGATTAGCAGCCCAACGAACACCGCCGGGGCCACGTTTTGCGCGGTCAGCAGGTTGGTCCACATCACCGGGAAGCCGGCCGTGCAGGAAAATTCGACCAGCGAGACGCCCGCCGCCAGCACGATGGTCGCGCCGATCGTGCCCCAGAACGAGTCGCCCGCATCGAGCACTTTGCGCATGCGCTGGAAGATGCCGGGTTTCTTGCTGTCGTCAATGGTGAAGGACACGCCTTCCTTGTACCAGAAGTAATCCTTGATGTTGACGATGGCGAAGAACAGCGAGACCAGCGCCACGACCACGCGGATCCAGGTGGTGAAGCTGAGCACTTTCAACACGGTGAACAGGCCGGTGATGAACAGCGCGTAGATGCCCGCGGTGACGGTCAGGAAGATCAGGCCGATGAGCAGCACCTTCTTGCGCGAGCCAGTGTGCAGGGTGAGCGCCAGCAGCATGGTCAGCACCCAGATGGAGCAGGGGTTGACGCCGTCGACCAGCGCGATGAGCAACGTGCTGACCAGCAGCGACTGCTTTTGCAGGTCCACCTCGCCAAACAGCGGCAGTGTGACCACCTCGCCGCCCGGGTTTTCTTCGCTGCCGGCGCCGGTGATCAGCTCTTTGATGGCGGTTTCCATTTCGGCGCCGATTTGTTCGCTGAAGCCCACCCAGTATTTGTCGCCAATAAAGGTGGTGGGCACGCCGGTGGCCGTAAAGCCGTATTGCTCGGCCATCTGCTGCATCATCTTCAGGTTGTCTTCGTTGTACCAGACTTCATAAAGGCGCAGTTCCATGCCCGGGTATTTTTCCTTCAAGCCCTCCAGGAAAGGTTTGGCTTCGGCGCAGTGCGGGCAGCCGTCGCCCCAGAACATGGTCACCACCACCGGCTGGTCGGCAGATTGCGCGCGCGCCAGGGACGTGCCGCCCAGCCCTGCCAGCAGGGCGATTAACAGGGCAAAAAACAGGGTTCGTTGCACACGAGCCGCGTTGAAATGCATTCTTTCCTCCATCCAGGCATGCGTTCTGCGCAAGGTTTTAACTGTGAAAAAATGCGCAGGACACATTTTACCATTGACCGGGCTATCTGCCTTCAGAATCATCTTAACGATTCAAACCCGGCGCCGGCTTGCCTTAATCCCTGCGCGGCTGTAAAGTATAGCTGTAAAGTGTAAATAGTACATTCAACAAACCAGATCTGGAAAAGGAGGCTGTATGGCTGAGTATCCCATTTTGACCGGGGCGGAGCCCTTCTACTTTGAAGGCAACGATGTTGGCGTGCTGGTGTCGCACGGCTTCACCGGCACCACTCAGAGCATGTTCTTCCTGGGACAGTACCTGGCTGAAAAGGGCGGCTTCACGGTCATCGGGCCGCGGCTGAAAGGGCACGGCACCGATCCGGCCGATATGGCCAAATCAACCGCCGAGGATTGGATCCGCTCGGTGGAACACGCCCTGGAGAAGCTGCTCAAACGCTGCCGGAAAGTGTTCATCACCGGGCTTTCGATGGGCGGCACGCTGACGCTGTACATGGCGGCGATGTACCCGAAGGTGTTCGCCGGCGCCGCGCCGATCAACGGGGCGGTGTTCCTGAAAAACCCGGGGATGGCCGGGCTGGCCTTTGGCAACGGCCTGCCGGAGACAGTTCCGGGGGTGGGGTCCGACATCAAGCAGCCGGGCATCGTCGAGCTGGCCTACCCGGTGGTGCCGGTGCCGGCCGTGCGCCAGATTTACGCGCTGATGGGCGCCACCCACGATCTGCTGCCGGCGGTGACCTGCCCGCTGTTGGTGTTCCAGTCGCGCCAGGATCACGTCGTTCACCCCGATAACGCGCCGTTCATTTTTGAGAATGTGTCATCGAAGGATAAGGCGCTGGTGTGGTTGGAAAATTCGTACCACGTGGCGACGTTGGACAATGACAAGGAATTGATCGCCGGCCGGTTGGTGGATTTTGTACACCGGTTGTCGGTGTAAACGGAATCAGGGCCGGTGGGGCACGGCCGGTACCCCGTGAGTTTGTAGGGGCACGGCTATGCAGGCAACGGTTTACGGTAAACCCATGACTTGCCGTGC
>CALMIB010000510.1 GCA_937863945.1 uncultured Longilinea sp. | reverse complement strand
CGATCCGACCACCCGGCGGGTCGAATTGCCCGGCGGCCACTGGGTGTTGATGACCGACACGGTCGGTTTCATCCAGAAGCTGCCCACGCAATTGATTGCCGCCTTCCGCGCCACCCTTGAGGAAATCGCCGAAGCCGACCTGCTGATCCATGTGGTCGATGCAACCCACCCGAACGCGCACAGCCAGTGGCAGTCGGTCAATGCGACGCTGAAGGATATCAACGCCGGCCACATCCCGGTCATCACCGCGTTAAACAAGATCGATCAGGTGCCTGGCGCGGCGCTTCCCCAACAAACGGTTGGAAATTATGAAGACGCCATGCCGGTTTCGGCATTGAAAGGCATGGGCATCCCCGAATTGCTCGCTTCGATGGAGAGGGAGTTGTTTGAGACCTATGTCCCGGTGACAGTCTATTTGCCGTTCCAGGAAGGGCAACTGATTTCACTTTTTCACGATCAAGGACGCATTGAAACCAGCGAGCACACGCGCACCGGGGTCACCATACAGGGCAGTCTTCCCGGACGGCTTATCGCGCGGTATCAACCCTTCTTTGACCAGCCCGTCCAACTGGAGGAGTGAGGCATGATTCAGTCTTTTTCCCGCTTTCTCGACCGGGCATCCGAATTCCTGGCTGCACGCAAAGGGTTGTTGCCCATCCTGGGGATCCTGCTCATCCTGTTAAATTTCATCATCCGCCTTGCCGTCCCGGGTTGGTTTCAACAATCCGACTTCTTCCTGCACCTGGGATTAATCCTGGCCATCCTGGGTTTTCTGCTGGCACAGGCTTTATAAAAAAAATCAACGGGCCTGAAATGCCCGTTGATTTATTCCGGATACAATCGATTAACGATTACTTGGTTTTATTTTCTTTTTCCACGCTTACCACCTCGCGGCCCTGATAGTGGCCGCAATTGGGGCAAACGGTGTGCGGAAGGCGCATTTCGCCGCACTGGCTGCATTGAACCAGATTCATGGCCTGCAGTGCATCATGCGCTCTGCGGCGATCGCGACGACCCTTGGATAATTTCCGTTTTGGAAGAGGTACCATGCAAAACTCCTGTATCTGATTGCCAGCCGGCAAAACTAAACTCTTGAACAAGCCGCAGAATTATATCCGCAGCATTCCCGCTTGTCAAGTTTTTTGTCACCAGTTTTTTGTCACCAGGTTTTTTGTCATCCATTCAGTGCGAAATGAGACTCCAGCGTTTATATATCCAGATCGTCAATATGCTGTTTAATGGATTGTATGCCCCCTTTGCCTGGGCCTACGATTGGGTCGCTGACATGGTTTCGCTGGGGCGCTGGCAAAAATGGATTCTCGCCATTCAGCCCCTGCTGGAGCACGATCCCATTTTGGAACTTGGCTTCGGCCCGGGCCATCTTCAAGCCGCGTTGTTAGAATCACACAGGAATGTAACCGGCGTAGATCTCAGCCGGCAGATGTGCAAAATCGCGGGGAAGCGCATCACCCGCGAGGGGCACGCGCCGCGGTTGGTACGCGCCATGGGACAAAAATTGCCTTTCCCAGATGAGGCGTTTGCCTGCCTGATTGCCACGTTTCCGGCGCCTTATCTATTTCAAGCCGAAACTGCCAGAGAAGCCGCTCGGGTTTTGGTTCCCGGGGGCAGAATGGTGGTTCTGGCATTCGTCCAAATCCAGGGGACTACCCTTTCCGAGAAGATCCTGCGGAAGATATTCCGTCAGACCGGCCAGGAGCCAACCGATGATTGGATCACCGGACGATTGCTGGCAGCATTTCAACAGGCCGGTTTTGAGACCAAAATTCAGCGCGTGCAGTGCGGCACAGACGTGTTGCTGGCGCTTGAGATGAATAAGTCAGAAGTCCGCCAGTGCGCTTTATAAATCCTTAATTATGGGTTAAAATTCATCCTATGGAAATCGAGA
>CALMIB010000509.1 GCA_937863945.1 uncultured Longilinea sp. | reverse complement strand
CCTGCTGGCAGGTCCAGCGCCAGCTCAGTCGCGAGACCAGCACTTCGCTGGGAACGTTGATATAGGGCACGCAGCGTACCGTTCCACCCAATTCCTTCAACATCCCGTCCAGGGCCGTGGCCTGCGCCGGCGTGCGCGGAAAACCATCCAACACGGCGCCCCGAGCGCAATCCGGCCGCGTCAGGCGTTCGCGGATCATGGCGATGGTGACGTCATCCGGCACCAACTCGCCGCGATTCATGTAGCCCTGTGCGAGCTTGCCCAGGTCGGTTTCATTCTTCAGGTTTTCCCGGAAGATGTCGCCGGAGGAGATGTGCGCCAGCTTGAGGCTGTCTGAAATGACTTCAGCCTGTGTGCCTTTGCCAGCGCCGGGAGGTCCCAGCAAGACGATATAGGTAGTCATCGCATTACCCCTTGATCAGGCTCTCGTCGTATCCGTGCAGTTTGAGCTCGGTTTCGATGATGGTGAAAGTATCGCGCACCACGCCGACCACGATCAACAGACCGGCAGAGGAGATCAGGAACGTGCCCGCCTGACGCGCGCTCACCGGCAGCAATCCGCCCACGATGAATGGGAAGACCGCCACCGCGCCCAGGAAAAATGCGCCGGGCAGGGTGATGCGCCGCTGAACGCGGGTGAGGTACTTTTGAGTCTGGCTGCCGACGGTGACGCCCGGGATTTGAGCGCCCTGCTTCTTCAGGTTTTCACCGTAGTTCTGCTGTTGGAACAGCACGTCGGTATAGAAGAAGGTGAAAGCAACCACCATCAGGAAGTACATCAGGTAGTACCAACCATTATTCCCGCTGAACAGGCTATAAACGCCATTGATGAAATTCGCCAGCCAGGCAGGTTCCGTAACATTCAGGAAGAAGCCTGCCAGAATGGCCGGGAAGGACAAAATGGAAGAAGCAAAGATCAGCGGGATCATGCCGGCCATATTCACCATCAGCGGCAGGCTGCTGGTGACCGGCATGGACATGCGGTTGCCAACGCGGCGGCCCGGGAACATGACGCGCACGTTCCGGCGGCCTTGTTGGACGTAAACGATCGCAAAAATGACCAGCGCCAGGATGATCAGGATGATGAAGATCAACCACCAGTACTGCTGGTCGGATAGCACGCTGCGGATGTTGGCCGGGATCTGCGACACGATGCCAGAGAAGATGATCAGCGACAGGCCCTGGTTCGGGATGCCGAATTCAGAGATGAGCTGACCAATCCAGATGCCGAACATGGTGCCGGCGATCATACTGATCAGGGTGGTCAACGTGGGCAGCAACGACGCCCCCGTGAAGCCGAACGTGAAATCCAGCAACGGGATCGAAGTGGACATGCTGTTGAAGATGTTGATCTGGCCGATCGCGGAGAGCAGTGCCATAGGCACGGTCAGGATGACCGTCCAACGTTCCATCCACTTCTGGCCTTCGCGTTGATTTTCCTTCATCTTGCGCTCGAGCGCCGGGATAATCGGCACGAGCAGTTGCAGGATAATCTGCGCGGTGATGTAAGGATAGACGCCCATCGCAAGGATGGAAAAGTTGGAGATGGTACCGCCCGAGAGCAGGTCCAACATTCCCAGCAGGTTGCCGGCTCCAGCAGCGCTGTCCATGATCGAGCTGATCGCGGCGCGGTTAACGCCAGGGACAGGCACGTTGGCTGCAAAGCGGTAAATCACCAGCAGCAGCAACGTGAAGAGCAGCTTCTTGCGAATATCCTCAGATTTCCACAGGTAACGCCAGGCCGACCGTTTCATAAATGGGTCTCCTCGTCAGAGTCGCAAGTTATGCGATGATTTCAACCGTGCCGCCAGCGGCTTCAATCTTGGCGCGGGCGCTTTTGGTGATGCGCTGAACGCGCACGGTCAAAGCAACTGTCACTTCGCCACGGCCCAGCAGGGCAACCGGCCAGGCCCGGTTATGGAGGAGGTCCAATTCAGCCAGCACAGTCGGGGTGATTTCGCTGCCAGCAGCAAAGCCATCCAACTGATCCAGGTTAATTTCATTGAAGTTGACCTGGTTGGGCGGGGTGAAACCTTCACCACGGATGAACGGCAGGCGGCGATAGAAAGGCAGGTTACCACCCTGACGATACAGGTGGCCGCCTTCGCCCGTGCGTGAAGCCTGGCCCTTGGTACCGCGGCCGGCGGTTTTACCCTGACCGGCGGAGATACCCTGGCCTTTGCGCTTGCGCTCTCTGCGGGCGCCTTCGTTGGGCATAAGGTCGTTGAGTTTCATTTCGCTTCCTGTTCCTCGACGCGAACCAGATGGTTCACTTTCAATAACATGCCCCGCAGGCTGGGTGAATCTTCCTGAACCACGGTCTGGTGCAGGCGATGCAGGCCCAGGGCGCGCACAGTTTCTTTATGGCGCACTGAGTAGCCGATGGGGCTTTTGACCAGGGTGATGCGCAACAGTTTGGTCTCACTCATGTTACGCTTCCTTTCGCGCCCAGAAGGGCAGCAATTCCTTGACCGGCTTGCCGCGTCGGGCAGCTTCCTGTTCAGGAGTCTTCAACATCAGCAGCGCTTCGAGGGTCGCCTTCACCACATTCAGGGTGTTGGCCGAGCCCAACGATTTGGTCAAGATATCGCGGATACCAGCAGCTTCACACACGGCGCGCACGCCCGAGCCGGCGATAACGCCGGTACCGGCGGACGCCGGCTTGAGCAGCACTTCAGCGCCAGCCACGCGCGCCACCACCTCATGCGGAATGGTGGTGCCGGCCAGGGAGACGCTGCGCATGTTCTTGTGGGCGCGTTCGGTTGCCTTGCGCATCGCGTCGGGAACGGCATTGGCCTTGCCAATTCCGATGCCAATCTTGCCGTTGTTGTCACCGGCCACGATGGTCACGCGGAACTGGAACCGGCGGCCGCCCTTCACGACTTTGGCTACGCGGGCAATTTCGATAACGCGCTCGTCGAACTGCTGTTCCAGAGGAGTATATTCATTTTCCATAATCCGGCCTCTCAATCCTTCGCCTAAAATTCCAGGCCAGCTTCACGGGCAGCATCTGCCAGGGCCTTGACACGGCCAATGTAACGGAAGCCACCCCGATCGAACACCACGGTCTTGATGCCTTTTTCCTGGGCGCGTTCGGCAACGATTTTGCCCACCAGCTTGGCCTGATCCGTCTTGGTCAGGCCAGCGGCTTCGGCGCGCAGGGCGTGATCGATGCTGGAAGCCGAAACCAGCGTGGCGCCGGCTGCATCATCAATCACCTGGGCATAGATGTCCGACAGGCTGCGGAACACACTCAGGCGAGGCCGTTCCGGCGTGCCGATCACGTTCTTGCGAACGCGGCTGTGCCGGCGAAGTCTAGCTTCTTTGCGACTCAACTTTGCCATAGCTCACCCTACTTCTTGCCGCCCTTACCACCCTTACCGGCCTTGCCAGCCTTGCGGCGGACGCGTTCGCCTTGATAGCGAATGCCTTTGCCCTTGTAAGGTTCAGGGGGACGAATTTCACGAATGTTAGATGCAACCTGGCCGACCTGTTCGCGGTCGCGCCCAATCACCTTCACCTGACGCGTCTTGGCATCAGCCTCAAAGGTAATTCCGTCGGGGGGTTCTACCACCACCGGATGCGAATAACCGACATACAAGACCAGATTCTTTCCATCCATTTCGGCGCGGTACCCCACGCCTTCCACTTCCAGCACCTTGGTGAAACCAGTGCTGACGCCAACCACCATGTTGCTCACCAGCGCGCGCGTGGTGCCATGAATGGCACGCACGGTCGGCGCGTCGGAGCTACGGGTGACAATGATCTGCCCGTTTTCCAACGCCAGCGACACCGTGGAGAGGAACTCGCGCGTCAATTCGCCTTTGGGGCCCTTGACATGCAATTCCTGACCGTTGATATTCACTGAAACATCGGCCGGGACATTCACTGGCATGCGACCAATTCGGGACACAGTCTTACCTCCTCTTCGCCTCGCGGGCTACCAGACCTTGCAAAGGATCTCGCCGCCAACGCCAAGCTGGCGGGCGCGTTTGCCGGTCATAACGCCCTTCGGGGTCGACAAGATCGCAATCCCCATGCCCGAAAGCACCCAGGGGATGTCCTGTTTGCGGGAATAAACACGGCGGCCGGGTCGGCTGACGCGTTCCAAACCGGTGATGACCGACTGCTTCTGACGGCGTTCGCCGACGTACTTCAGCTTGACGCGCAAGCTGGGCAGTTGATTTTCACCTTCAACCAATTCGTAGCCTTCGATGAACCCTTCTTCTTTCAAGATGCGGGCAATTTCCGCCTTGATCTTGGAGCTGGGCATCGCCACCAAAGCCTGGCTGGCGATGACACCATTCCGGATGCGGGTCAACATATCAGCAATAGGATCATTCACACTCATATCCTAACCTCCGGATGGCGCTACCAGGAAGACTTGGTCACGCCGGGAATCTGCCCCTTGAGAGCCAGATCCCTGAAGCAAATACGACACAGACCAAAACGGCGCATATAACCACGCGGGCGGCCGCAGATCCGGCAGCGGTTGCGAACCTGATTGGGGAATTCGCGACGCTGTTCACGATAAGTCATGCACTTTTTAGCCATACTATCCCTTTCTGAATGGCATGCCGAGCATCTGCAGCAGCATAGCGGCCTGATCGTCGGTTTGTGCGGTTGTCACAATCGTGATTTCCATCCCGCGAACCTTATCGACTTTGTCGAATTCGATTTCGGGGAAAATCACCTGCTCGCGCAGACCCAGGGTGTAGTTTCCACGGCCGTCAAACGCCTCTGCCGAAACCCCGCGGAAGTCGCGGACGCGCGGCAGAACAATGTTCATCAGGCGGTCGAGGAATGACCACATCTTATCTCCCCGCAGCGTGACCATGGCGCCGATGGCGCGGCCTTCGCGCAACTTGAAGTTGGCGATGGACTTGCGTGCTTTGGTGATCACAGGCTTTTGGCCGGTGATGGCGCTCATGTCGGCTACGGCTGCTTCGAGTGCCTTGGGGTTATCCATGGCTTCGCCCAGGCCAATGTTGACGACCACTTTCTGGATGCGCGGTACTTGCATAACGTTATCCAGATTGAGGCCTTTCATTAAGCCCGGAGCAACTTCGTTCTGATAGAGTTCTTTCAACTTGTTCATTTTCAAGTTCTCCAGCGGCCTTACGCGTCGATCAACGCGTCGCACTTTTTGCAAATCCGCTGCCGGCCGTCACCCGTCAGGCTGATGCCAACACGGGTCAGTTTGCCGCACTTCGGGCACACCAGCATCACATTGGAAATGTGAATGGGGGCTTCAAAGCGGACTTTGCCGGGGGAAATGGTGCGACCCTGCGACTGAACCTGGCGCTGGTGCTTGGTGCGCATGTTGACGCCCTGCACAACGACGCGACCGTCATCCGGAAGGACTTTGATGACCTCGCCGCGTTTGCCACGGTCTTCTTCGCGACCGCTAATGACTTCGATGGTATCACCTTTGTGAATCTTTACCTTCATGGCTTCGCTCCTGCTCCTCAGCCCCTAGAGAACTTCCGGAGCCAGAGAAATAATCTTCATGAAACCTTTTTCACGCAGCTCACGAGCCACTGGGCCAAAGATACGCGTACCCTTGGGGTTCTGTCCATCGGTATCCAGGATGACTGCCGCATTGTCGTCGAAGCGGATGATCGAACCGTCCTCGCGGCGCCATTCTTTGGCACAGCGGACGATCACAGCCTTGACCACTTCGCTCTTCTTCACCGAGCCCTGCGGCGCGGCGGTCTTCACGGTGGCAACAACCACGTCGCCGACGTGAGCATAGCGGCGGGTGGAACCACCCATGACATGGATGACCAGAAGCTCGCGGGCACCGGTGTTATCGGCGACCTTAAGACGAGTTTCCTGCTGAATCATCGTTACGCTCCTTCCTCGATCGTATCGACGACCAGCTTGCCCTCGCGCTTGAGGATGGTTTCAACCACCCAGCGCTTGTCGCGGGAAAGCGGACGGCTTTCCACGATCTGAACCTCATCGCCAATCTGGCAACCGAGCTCGTCGTGCGCTTTTACGCGGTTGTGAGTGTGAACAACCTTGCCGTACAGCGGGTGGCGGTACGTGCGGGTGATCTCCACAACCACGGTTTTCATCATTTTGTTGCTGGTAACGACACCAGTCAAACGACGTCGATTATTCATTTTGCACCTTCTCGAGTAATCCCCAGCTCGCGTTCGCGCAGAATGGTCTCCAGGGTTGCAATCTGGCGGCGCGTCTGCTTGAGACGGCTGGTATCCGTCAACTGGCCGGTCACCGTTTGGAAGCGCAGGTTCATGTATTCATGGCGGGTATCCGCCAGCAGCACTTTCAACTCTTCAGTTGATTTGAGCCGAATTTCTTCAAGTTTCATTCCCGTTCTCCTGCCCGATCAGCCCGGGCGATCACTTTCGTCTGGATGGAGAACTTGTAAGCAGCCTGGTGGAGGCATTCAACAGCCTCATCATGGTCCAAACCGCCGACCTCGAACATAATCCGGCCGGGGCGAACAACGGCCACCCAGTACTCCACACCACCTTTGCCTTTACCCATACGGGTTTCGGGCGGGCGGTGAGTGTAGGGCTTGTCCGGGAAAATCCGGATCCACAACTTACCATGGCGTCGCATCGCGCGCACGATCGTGCGGCGGGCGGCTTCGATCTGGCGAGCAGTAACCCAGCCCGGCTCTTGAGCCTGTAAGGCGTATTCACCATACACCATGGCTGCGCCGCGCAGGGCCTTGCCCGTCATTCGGCCACGCTGTTGCTTGCGCCACTTCACACGTTTTGGCATCAACATAGCAGCTACCTCTTCAAAATCTCGTGAGCTTACGCCCAGCGCAGTTCTTACTCGCTAACGTACACGCCTTCGGTCGTTTCGACCTTTTCTTCCACATTACCCACCACGTTGCCCTTGTAAACCCACACTTTCACGCCGATGCGGCCGTATTGAGTCAGAGCTTCGCCGCGGGAGAAGTCGATATCGGCGCGCAGGGTTTGCAGCGGAACGCGGCCTTCGCGCAGCCAAACGCTGCGGGCCATTTCTGCGCCGCTCAGGCGGCCGGCGACTTCGATTTTGATGCCCAGGGCGCCCTGGCGCATGGCCTGCTGCAGCGCGCGCTTCATGGCGCGGCGGTAGGCAATGCGGCGCTCAATCTGGCCGGCGATATTCAGCGCCACCAGGTAAGCATCGCAATCCGGCGATTTGATCTCTTTGATCTCGAGATCAATCTTCTTGCCCAGCATGGCTTCCAGGTCGACGCGGATCTTCTTGACGCTGTCGCCCTTGCGGCCGATCAAAATGCCAGGTTTCGCGGTGTGAACAATCACCTTGACTTTCCCGGGGAAACGTTCAATTTCCACGCGGGAAACGCCGGCTTTGTCAGCAACCTTGTGAATCATCTTGCGGATGGCAACATCCTGCAAGAGTTGATCGGAGTACTGGCTGCCTTCGGCATACCACCGGCCTTCCCAAGGCTGATGCACGCCGAGACGAAATCCAATCGGATGAACTTTACGACCCATAATTTCTCCTGGTCTCTCGTTTCAAACCCAAGCTATCTCAAGCCGACGGCTATTCCCGTTCGCGCAAGACGACGGTGATATGCGAGTTACGCCGCAGCAGCGGGCGGAAGCGGCCGCGCGCGCCAAAACGGCGCCATTTGCGGGTGGGGGCTTCATCGGCCATGATCTTGTAGATGACAAGATCATCGCGGCTGACGCCGAAGTTTTCTTCAGCGTTGGCGACGGCCGAAGCCACCAGTTTGTACACCACAGGGGCAGCCGCGCGCGGCAAAAACTTCAACATCGTCAGCGCTTGCACTGCCGGCTTCCCGCGAACCAGGTCAACCACCAGGCGTACCTTCTGGGCCGATTGGCCGCAGTTATGCAATTCAGCACGGATATCGGTTGCCATGGCTTACTTTCCCTTCGACGACTTTTCAGAAGCGGCGTGGCCACGGAAGTGGCGCGTGGGAGCAAACTCGCCAAGCCGGTGACCCACCATGTTCTCAGTGATATAGATCGGCACGTGGCGCCGGCCGTCATGCACGGCGATCGTGTGACCCAACATCTGAGGGAAGATGGTGCTCGCGCGGCTCCAGGTGCGCAGCACCTTCTTTTCACCGCGGGCATTCATCGCTTCAATTTTCTTCAAGAGCTTAAGAGCTACAAACGGCCCTTTTTTTAACGATCGTGACATTAGAGCGTCCCTCTTTCTCGGTTACCTACCGGTTACCATCGATTACCGGTTGCCAGCATTGCGGCGGCGAACAATATATTTGTCAGTCTGCTTGTTCCTGCGGGTCTTGTAACCGCGCGTCGGCATACCCCAGGGGCTCTTCGGGCCTGGCATACCAGCAGGTTGACGGCCTTCACCACCACCGTGGGGATGATCCCGCGGGCTCATGGCAGTACCACGCACCGTCGGGCGGACGCCCATCAGGCGCTTGCGGCCAGCTTTTCCCAGCTTGATATTGCTGTGTTCCAGGTTGCCCACCTGGCCAATGGTGGCGTAGCACAGCTGGCGAACCAGGCGAACTTCGCCGGAGGGCAGACGCAACTGCGCGTAATCGCCTTCTTTGGCCAGCAACTGAGCCGCCGTGCCGGCCGAGCGAACCAATTGACCGCCGCGGCCTTCTTTGAGCTCAATGTTGTGGATCATGGTGCCAACCGGGATGTTGGCGATGGGCAGACTGTTGCCGGGGCGGATTTCTGCCTGCGGGCCGGTCAGAATGCTGTCGCCCACTTTGAGGCCGACGGGCGCCAGGATATAGCGTTTTTCGCCGTCGGCATAGACCACCAGCGCCAGGCGGGCGGTGCGGTTGGGATCGTATTCGATCGCCGCGACCTTGGCCGGGATGTTGATCTTGTTGCGCTTGAAATCCACCAGGCGGATGTACTGGCGCACGCCGCCGCCCTGATGGCGGACGGTCACCTTGCCGTACAGGTTGCGGCCGCCCGTGGCGCGCCGAATCACGATCAGGCTGCGTTCGGGGGTCGTCTTGGTGATTTCTTCGAAGCTGTAGCCGGTCTTGTTGCGTTGACCCGGCGTAATTGGTTTGTAAACTTTAATACCCATTATTCCACCCCTTCAAAGATCGGAATTCGGTCTTCGGGCGCCAGGGTGACAATCGCCTTCTTGTATCCGGCATTGCGGATGGCAAGCCGGCGGCTGCGCGCACGGCGGGTGCGCTTGGGCGTCACATTGATCACATTCACCCGCAGCACTGTTACATCGAACAGCGTTTCAACCGCATCCTTGATCAGGGTTCGATTGGCATCGACAGCCACTTCAAACACGTACTGATGCAGGCGATTGGCCTGGAAATTGGACTTTTCAGTCACCAGCGGGCGGCGGAGTACATCGTAAATCGTGCTCATGGTTCTCTCCTACCTATCCCAGGTTGGTCTGCAATACGTCCAGCGCTGACAACGGCAAAACGAGCTTGTCATACCGCAGCAAATCGTGGACGTTGAGGTATCCGGCCAGCAAAATCTTGGCATCCGGAATATTCTGGGTGGAACGGATCACATCCGTGTAGGTTTCCTTGGCCGGAATGAGGATCAGTGCGCTGGCTTCACCCACCAGGGTGTTGAGCGCTTTGGCCATCAAACGGGTCTTGGGCTCAGAAACCTTCAGTTCATCCACCACGACAATCGCGGCTTCCGACGCCTTCACCGAAAGAGCCGAGCAAATTGCAGCGCGGCGCATCTTGCGGGGCATGGCGAGGACGTAGGAATGCGGGTGCGGCGTGTGAACGCCACCGCCACCCTTCCAATGCGGGGCCCGCGTGGAACCCTGGCGTGCGCGCCCGGTGCCCTTTTGCTTCCAGGGCTTGCGGCCGCCGCCAGCAACTTCGCTGCGGGTCTTTGTGTCATGAGTGCCCAGGCGGGCGTTCGTCAACTGGCGAACATGCGCCTGGTGCATCAGATCGACATCAATCAGGGCTTCGAAAATCGCGGGCGGCAGTTCCACCGAGCTGACTTTCTGACCCTCCATGTTCAAAACATCGACTACCATAGTATTCGCTCCCTCAGTCCAGGTTTGCCGGTTACTGCTTGCGCGCTTCATTGATCAGCACCAGGCCGCCACGCGCGCCGGGGACTGCACCGCGAACACCGATCAGGTTCCGTTCGGCATCCACCAGCACAACCTTGAGACTCTGCGCGGTGACTCGGTCATCGCCCATGTGACCAGCGCCGCGAGAGCCCTTGTAAACACGACCGGGGGTAGTGGTAGAGCTGCGGGAACCCGGCCCGCGCAGACGGTCAGACTGACCGTGCGTCTTCGGACCACCGCGGAAATGATAGCGCTTCACACCACCCGCAAAACCCTTCCCTTTACTGGTGCCTATAACATCAACGCGTTCCCCGATACCGAAAACCGACACCGTGACCTGATCGCCTTCTTTCACTTCGGCGGTCTTGGTGCGGAATTCGCGCAGGAAACGCATTGGAGGCAAGTCAAGGTTATTGCGTTTGAGGTGGCCCGTTTCACCGCCAGTCAGGCGTTTGGGTTTCACCTCACCGTAACCCAACTGCACAGCCAGATAACCTTCATTTTCGGGCGTGCGCACCTGGGTAACGTAGCATGGCCCAGCCTCGATGAGCGTAACAGGAATTGCCACGCCGGTTTCATCGAAAATCTGGGTCATGCCGATTTTCTTGCCGATCAGCCCTTTGAACATATCTCGGTTTTCTCCTTCAAAGTATGGATCCGGGGACTGTCAACCTGGGCTTGGTTGCATCATCCCTTTACGGCAACACAGTCAATCAGTCTGCTGCGACACTGTGTGATTTGTAGTTCGCCTGCAGAGCCGTTCTTGCGCTGCCTGAGTTATCGGGTTTGAGCCCGAAACTTTACAAGTATACTCGACAACCCTGTTTTCGCCAAGGGTTCTGGCTTTTTTCAAACAACCCTCACCCGCGTGCAAGGCGGTCGACCGGCACCATCAGCCAATCAACCGCCTTACTTGCGGATGCGGATCAGTACACCGCGATCGGTGCTTAGATCTTGATCTCGATATCGACGCCCGCGGGCAGGTTCAAGCGCATGAGCATGTCGATGGTCTTTGAATCGGGATCTAACACATCGATCATGCGGTTGTGCGTGCGGATCTCAAAATGCTCGTGCGAGTCTTTGTCGATGAAAGTCGAGCGGCGAACCGTGAACTTCTCCATCTTGGTGGGCAGGGGCACGGGGCCAACTACACGCGGGCAGCTGCGTTCCGCCGTCTCAACAATCCGCTTGGCAGACTGGTCGAGTAC
>CALMIB010000508.1 GCA_937863945.1 uncultured Longilinea sp. | reverse complement strand
AACGAAAAGACATTGAACTGCGCGTAGCCAACCCTGAGCTGGTGACCGATATAGGAGATGCGTTGAATCACGGCCGTTTCGACGCAGCCATCCTGGCGGTAAAGTCTTTTGACACCGCTGCCTTGATCGAGGGGTTATTGCCGTACTCCGACGCAATTCCGCCGGTGGTGTGTTTTCAAAACGGCGTCGAAAATGAGGGCTTGATCGCGCGCGTATTGGGCGAGAAGGCCGTCATCGCCGGAACGGTGACGACGGCGATCGGCCGGCGCGGTCTGGGTGCGGTGGTGGTTGAAAAGCTGCGCGGGGTGGGCGTAGCCGATACCGCCGGCCGGGTACCCGGGCTGGTGGACGCGTTGAACCAGGCCGGTTTGCGCGCGAAAGCCTATTCAAACAGCGCGGCGATGAAGTGGTCAAAAATGATCACCAATTTGCAGGCCAATGCCTCTTCCGCGATCCTGGATATGACCCCCGCAGAAATTTTCACTCATCCGCAATTGTTCCGGCTGGAAATGCGCATGCTGCGCGAGGCGTTGGCTGTGATGCGCGCCCAGAATATTCCGGTGGTCGATCTGCCGGGCACGCCGGCGCGCGCATTGGCTGCGTTGATACAGGCCCCGGCTGCTCTCAGCCAGCCGCTGCTGCGCCGGGCATTAGGCACAGGTCGGGGAGGCAAGATGCCTTCCTTCCACATTGACCTTCATCAGGGCCGCGGGCGCAGCGAGGTGGATTTTCTCAACGGCGCTGTGGTACGCTTCGGCGCAAAAATGGGCGTGGCGACGCCGCTCAACCGGTTTTACACCGACACTTTGACGGCTCTGTCCGAAGGGCGCATGCCTTTGGACCGCTACGCCCGCCGCCCGGAGGCGTTTATCCGGGATGCACGCGCTGAATTCTAATCCTGTACAAAGAGGTTTCCATGGCTGTACCCTACTGGGTTGAGGATGCGATTTTCTACCAGATTTTTCCTGACCGTTTTGCCAACGGCGACCCCCGCAATGACCCTCCCAACGTCCAACCCTGGGGCACCCCGCCGGACATCCACGGTTTTCAGGGCGGCGACCTGCGCGGCGTCATCCAAAAACTCGATTACCTGCTGGATCTGGGGATCAATGCGATCTACTTCACGCCGATTTTTGAGGCCAGTTCCAACCACCGGTACAATACCTACAATTATTTCAAAATCGATCCCAGGCTGGGAGATCAGCGCGATTTTCGCGCTTTAATCGATGCCGCCCATCAAAACGGCATCCGCGTGGTGCTGGACGGCGTATTCAACCACGTTGGGCGCGGTTTTTTTGCGTTTTCCGATTTACTGGATAACCAGGAGCACTCTCCCTATCGGGATTGGTTTCATGTGAAGAAATTTCCTGTGGAAGGATACGGGCCAGGGGATGCTACCACCTATACCGGCTGGTGGAACCACAAGAGCCTGCCCAAGCTCAACACATCCAATCCGCAAGTAAGGGCGTATGTCATGCAGGTGGCGCGCTACTGGATTGACCAGGGCGCCGACGGCTGGCGACTGGATGTACCCAACGAGATTGACGATGATTCCTTCTGGGCAGAATTCCGCGCGACGGTAAAAGCGGCCAACCCGGAAGCCTACATCCTGGGCGAAATCTGGGACGGGGATCCGCGCTGGGTGGGCAAACGCCATTTTGACGGACTGATGAATTATCCGCTGCGCGAAGCCTTGCTGGGGGTGCTGCACGGGAAATTAAACGTCGGCGGTTTTGCTGACAGGCTCGAAACCCTCCTGCATAAACAGTACGCGCGCGAGCATGTGTATGCCATGTATAATCCGCTCGGGTCGCATGACACCGAGCGCGTTTTGACGATGTTGAATGGCGACCAGGCGAAATTGAAGCTGGCCTGGCTGATCCAGATGGCGCTTCCGGGTGCGCCGGCTGTATATTACGGCGACGAAATTGGCCTGGAGGGTGGCAAAGACCCCGAATGCCGCAAGGCTTTTCCGTGGGATACTTTGGAGCAAAAAGACGAGCTGCATCGTTATCTGCGCAGCCTGATCCATTGGCGCAAACGGCTGCCCATGCTGCGGCGGGGCAGTTATGGACGCGTTTTGGTTGAGGATGGGCGCAGCTGCATGGCGTTTGTGCGCGCCCTGGGAGAACAGCGCCTGGTGGTGGTCTTCAATGCCAGCGCGACGCGCCGGCAGGTGCGGCTGAATGCCAAACAGATCGGCTGGCGCGACGGTTTGATCCTCACCAACCTGTTGACGGACGAGCAATCGATCGTTTCTGGCGATTGGCTGAATGTGACGCTGCCGCCCTGGAGCGGCGCCTGGCTCACGTTGGCTTAAACCGCAGCGATCTGGGCGTACAGTTGATCCGTTTTGGCCGCCATGATGAAATCATTGCGGTGCAGACCTTTGATCTTGTGGGTCCACCAGGTTACGGTGACGCTGCCCCATTCGACCCGCATGACGGGATGGTGGCCTTCATCCTCGGCCAGCATGCCCACCTGCTGAGCAAAGGTCAATGCCTGGAGATACTTGGAAAACCGAAACGTCCGCTGGATTTTCGCGACGCCGTGCTCATCGAGCCGGTTCCAGTCGGGCACTTCGGGTAGATACGATTGGATCGCCTGCTCGCTCAGCGGCGGAATGCCGCCCGTGCAGGGAACGCAGCGTTCGTCTTTTAATGGGGTCATAATGTCCTCCGATGCAACCGGTAACAGTTTTTCCATTATAATTCGTCCAAATTGATTGTAAACCACCCTGAATCAGACTGGAGTCGATTGAAGAATCCATCCTCGAAAGCTCGTGTCGTTTTATCGGTATTGATTGGCGCGTTATTGCTGCTCTCGCTGGTGCCGACGGTGATGTACTTTCCGGCGAGCCGCTTGTTGCTCAACCCGGACGCGGTAACCGAAGCGATCCTGGCCTCGGACCTGACAGATGAAATTCCATCCCTCGTTTTGGAGTCGCTGGAAAGCAGCCCTGAATTGGCTCCATTGTCGGGAAATGCATTCCTTGACCGTCTCGACCGCGAGGATTACCGTGAAATCCTCGCGTGGGTTGCGCCGCCGGAATGGATCACGATCCAATCGGCCGTGCTTGCACGCCAGGCTCAGGATTTCGTCCTGGGCAGGATTGCAGCAGCTACCTTCTCGCTGGATTTGAGCGAGGTCAGGGTGCGGCTGGCCGGCGAGGCTGCTCCGCAGGTGGCAGAGATCATCGTTTCCTCGTGGGATGCATGCAGCACGGACCAGATGCTTCAATTCGGTCTGGCGATCGCGGCGGGCAGCCCGCAAAGCGCCTACCCGGTCTGTCAGCCTCCCGGTGAATTCCGCCCGATGGTTCTCGGCATCGCCGAGTCGGCCGTGCGCCAGTTCGCTGCGCAAATTCCGCAAGAGCTGCGCTTTGAGGCAGCCAACCAGCTTGGCGACTCGGATGGGCTGACATCCCTCCGGTTCGCCCTACAGGCGTGGCCCTGGATGCCCTGGCTGGCCCTGGGCCTGGCGCTGCTTTTGCTGGCAGTGACAGGCGGATCGCTGCGCGCCGGGTTGCTTGCGATTGGCATCCCGGTCAGCCTGGCCGGAATGATCGATTTTGGCGTGGCGCTGGTGTTCGTTTCGCTGCGTGAGACCGTCGTGCTCCCCTGGTTGACCGGCTGGCTGCAATGGCTGTACCCTTCCGGGTTGGCAGCGCTGCTCACGCCGGCGATCGCCAGCCTGATCGGGCGATTCTTCCTCTCTGCGCTGATCTGGAGCGGGGCGGCTGTGCTGGCCGGCGCGGTGTTGATCGTGCTTTCCAGGCTGGCGAAGCGGTGAATAAAAACCGCACCTGGGGAGGTCCAGGCGCGGTTTTACTCGATGTGACGAAAAATTACACAGCATCCAGCAGCCGGCTGACCTGGTAATCGGAAACCGCGGCCGCGGCTTTAAACGAGGATGCAATTTCGCTGCTGCCCACCATCGTTTCCACCAGCTCGGCGTTGGTTGCGTTGGGGTTGGATGCGGCATCCAGCAGGGCCAGCAAATTCATCCAGTGGGTGAGCTGGTCAAAGGCTTCCTGGTTGAGCCAGAGCACGTCTTTATAGCGGTTGATGCCGAGGAAGTGCTGGATCTCATCGTTGTTCAGCCAGTCTTCGAGGATTTGCCGGGCGGTCAGGCTGCCGGAGCGGCTGTACCAGCCTTGCTGGAGGATCATTATGCGCAGGGTTGCCACCAGCCGCCAGGCATTGGCTTCCTCCATGCCCAGGGCAACGCCGCATTCAGCCAGCGTCTTGCCGAGTTTCCACTCGTCGAACCAGCTCTGGCTTTGCTGGGCAAAGCCGCGCTCTCCGGCCATTTTTCCGAGGTGATGCGTGAAGGCCCACCCCAGCATGACGAACCAGGAATCCATTGGTTGTGCGTCAATGCTTTCGCGCAGGGATTCAAAGGCTTTTTGCAGCGCTTTGCCTTTGAGCGGGAGTTCCCGATCGACCACCGGCAGGGTCAGGATGAAGCGCAGGGATTTGACAAGTTCAGCCCGGATGGCATCCCGGTTTTCACCCACGTGATGCAGATAGGCAATTCCATCCAGCAGGTGGGTCATTTTCCGGTCAGCCTCTTCGAGAACCGCGCTGGAGATTTCCGGTTTCGCGGCTGTCGCGCGGTTTTCCATCAAATAGGTGAAGTAGCCGGGATTGGCAATCTGCTGGAACGGCGCTTGAACCGGTTGCAGGGTCAGTTCATGCATGGCTTCTTCCACCGAGGGCACGCCGCGGCCGTTCAGATAGCCGCACACCTGGCGGTAAGAATGCCACTCATTGTCCACCACCTCGCGGATGTTCATGAAGACGTACACCTTATAGCCGTTGAGATGAAGGTAAAGGCCTTGATCGCGCAATTCATTCGTCGGGAAGATATATTCCAGGTGCGTGATTTGATCCTGCAGGATCACATACGTGTTCTCAGCAGGGTGCAGATTGAGCCCCTCAGCCAGCGACCGCTGGATGAGATTGCGGTCGCCGCTGCCGTGCTTGACGGCCACCGGCGAGGAGGTTTTGATCCAGCCGCGGGTCGAGTCAAAGCGGTTGTTGAAGACTACCAGCGCGCGTTCATGGCCCAGGCCGTTGGAATAAGCATACACATTCTCATCCACGCCGCCCTCTGGCATGAAGAAGTCGTATAACAGGAATTCCTCGACGCCTGCAAACACGGCGCGCCGGTGCAACAGCGGGAAGATTTCTCGCTGGTGGCGTTCCAGTAAGTACGGGTCGGGGGTTTCCTCCCAGTAAGCGCGCTTGAATTCCATGCCGTATTTTTCGGAGTAGCCTTCGAGCTGACCGTGGCCGAACATGGGCAAGCCGGGGAGTGTGGACATGACCGTGCAAATGCCAAAGTATTTGTCACCTTTGCCAAATTGCTCCACGGCCGTCTTTTCATCGGGGTTGTTCATGAAATTAACATAGCGCTTGAGAATTTCAGGATCAAATTCCAGCGTGTTTTTAATCAGGGTGCGGTAGCCGGCATTGTCTTCGTTGCGCAGCATGTTCATGAAGGCTGAGTTATATACACGGTGCATGCCCAACGTGCGAACGAAATAACCCTCCATCAACCAGAAGGCTTCCGCCAGCAACAGCGTGTCGGGCACTTCTTTGGCCACGCGGTCGACCACTTCGCGCCAGAACTCGACCGGGAAGGCTGCTTCAAACTGCTCTTTGGTCAGGGCATGCTCCGACCGGCTGGGAATGGCGCCGCCGGTTCCGGGTTCGGGGTACCAGAGCCGTTGGTAGTGTTTTTTAGCCAGGGTCATGGCGGCGTCAAAGCGGATGATCGGGAACCGCCGCGCCACTTCCAGGATGGTCTGAATGACCGCTTCGCGCACCTCGGCGTTCAAATAGTTGAGCTGGGCGGTGTCATTCCAGGGCATGCTGGTGCCGTCGTTGCCGTGGTAGATGTAGCGCGTGCGGCCGTCGCGGTGGTCGTAATACTTGAATACCACGGCTGCGTCGGTGCGGCTGTAATAATGGTCTTCAACCATCACGCTCACCCGGCTGTCAGGTGAGAGATCCTGGCTGTTGAAGGTGTAGGAGGGGAAGGGGCTGTAATCGAGCTGAATAAACCAATCCGGGTGGTTGATCACCCAGGAAGAATCGATAGCCATGTGGTTGGGCACCATGTCGCTGGCCAGGCGGATGCCATAGCGCCAGCAGCGATCGCGCAGGTTCTGATAGGCGGATTCGCCGCCCAGTTCGTCCGCGATGCGGTAATCGGCCAGCGAATAGGCCGATGCGATGGCTTCGGGGTTGCCGCACAGTTGTTTGATGGTGGCTGAGGCCTTGCTGCGTTCCCACAGGCCAATCAGCCACAGCCCGGTGAAGCCCTGCCGCGCCAGCGTCTCCAGTTCTTCGTCTGGAATCTGGTCGAGGTGCTGGATGGGACGCTGGTATTTCTTGGCCAGTTGATCCAGCCAAACAAAGGAATTTTTCGCCATCAACACCAACCGGGGCATCCATTCGCGGTCGGGGCTATAGGCTTCCACTTCGCCGGCGAAGGCATCCTTGCCGTACACCGGGATCGGGATCGGCCCGGGGCCGCCGCCGGCATACACAATCCGGCTTTCTTCCTTGATCAGGTCCAGGCTGCTCAAGAGCCGGTACAGGTATTTTCCCAGCAGCGCCGACCAGCGTTCGCGGATGAATTCCAATTGCCCGGAAAGCGAATAAGGCACGGCAATGGCCGGGCTGCGCAGCATGTCGATCAGGTTCTGCTGTTCGGGGCCAAAATGAGGCTGCTCTTCGAAAAACGCATGCAGGCTCTTGAGCATCCTGGCATAGCCCGTGTCAGCGATAAGGCTTTCGTCGCTGAACAGCGTCTCGAAGGGTTCGAGGGCCGGGTTGCGGTTGGCCACCCAGAGCATGAGCATTTCTTCCAGCGCAACGGCGCGGTGCGAAGCTCCGTCCGTTTCGGATTGCAGGTATTCCTCCGCGTTGAGCTGGCCCTGGTAAACTGCTACCGGGGGAAAATCGGTGGTAAAGCGCAATAAGGTTCGATCGACTTCCTCCCGGCCGAATTGCGTTTCCAGATGCGCCAGGGCCAATTCCATCACCCGGGGGGCTTTTTGCTCGCGGTAGAGTTGCATCACCAGGTGCAGAATTTCATCGATCAAGCCCATGGCATTGATTTGCCCGGCTTTGACGGCCTTTTCAGGGTAGTTCAAAAGGTCGCGTTTCTGGTTGATTTTTTGTGCAAAGGTCCGCGCGGCATGAAAATTTGCGAGGATCACATTGCCATTAAATGAAAACAGGGATTGGTCGAACTGAAATTGGTCACGCGCCAGCCGGGATACGTGGAATTCGAACATGGCCCCTCCGCCTGCCCAAAGATTTAACCTATGTCATTATACCAATGCTGGATTCTTTTCTGCACCCAAAAATGCAGGCAAATTGTGGCTTTCAGCGCGAATTCATGAACTGGTAAAAAGCGATATCAATGCCAATTGGGGGTGCGGATTGCCCTCGATTTCGACATCCGCAGCGATCAGGCCATCCGCAATCATTGACTTGACCGTCCGCTCCAACGCCTCAGGCCGCCAGCCAAAAAATTTGGCCAGCTCACGTTTTTCGATCGCGCCCACCGAGGCGAAATACCGCTCCAAAATCCAACGGCGGGCCTGCGGCTCGGTGATGGCGCCAGCCTGGGAGACCAGGTTGGGGAAATGGCGGGATACCAGATCGTATCGGAAAGCATAATTCCACGCGCCGGCCTCGGTCACGCCGACCGGAAGCACCTTGAATTCAATTTGCAGGTCTTCCAGCGCGCGGTTGAAGCGCGAATCGCTGCCGGTTCCCATCATGCGGGCCTCCTTGCGCAGCGAGATCGTATCCAGCGCGCCTTTGCGCAGCAATGCCTCGTACACCTGGCGGGCTTCATTGGTCATCAGGCCTTGCTCGTACTGGTCGAGGTAATCGTTCTCAGGATCGCCGTAGTTGGGTGAGAGCGCGTAGAAATACGGCAGGGCTTCCAGCGAGAGCATGGTGTTGCGGCGGCGCAGGACGCGGGCATAATACCAGACCTTGCGCGGAAGCAACTCGTCTTTCCAACCCCAGGTGACGTGCCCGGGATCGTCGTGTCCATCGGCGACCGGGCGGTCGCCGGCGGCGGCAGCCCACAGGCTGGGGTAGGTGAAGCCTTTGATCGGCCAAAAAAAGACAAACCCGCGCCGGTTGACGTATTCCACCGCCTGTTCGGCGGAGTGCAGGCGCAAACCGGGCGCGGTGTTGAAAGTGTGGGAGCGGTAGTGAGCGATTTTTTCCGCGGAGATCATGCCGGAAATCTTACCTGTTTGTCAGGGTTTTTACCAGATCCAGGGAGCCCCGAATTGATCTCTGCTGTGAAAAATGTCAATCAACGGTAAAAATATGCGCGACGATGTTCGATCCGCTGCCGCCGATGTTTTGGGCCATGCCAATTTTTGCGCCGGGGACCTGGGTTTCGCCGCAGTCGCCGCGCAATTGCTGCACCACCTCGACGATCTGGTACATGCCGGTTGCGCCGACCGGATGTCCGCGGGCTTTTAGACCGCCGCGGGTGGCGATGGGCACCCTGCCGGTGGGGCGGATCTCGCCATCCAGGGCCAGGTGCGGTCCCTGGCCGCGAGCGGCAAAGCCGGCTGCTTCAAGCGACAGCGCAGCCATGATGCTGAAGGCATCGTGCAGTTCAAAAACGTCGATATCCTCCGGGCCGACGCCGGCCTGCGCATAGGCCAGGCGCGCAGAACGTTCCGCAGCCATCAACCAGAGTGGGTCACGGCGGTCGTGGATGGCAATGGTATCGGTCGCCGCCGCCGAACCGGCCACTTTGACCAGCGGCACGCCGGGCTGGCGGTACAGGCGTTCGACCGGCACGATCAACGCCGCCGCCGCGCCGTCACCCATCGGAGAGGCGTCCATCAAGTTGATCGGGTCGGCGACCATTGGCGCGCGGGCGTAGCCCTTTTCATCCAGGGGTTCGTGGAAGCGCGCGCACGGGTTGTGAACGCCGTTGGCGTGCGCATTGATGGAAAATGGGGCGAAATCTTCCTTCTTCCAACCGTATTCGAACATGTAGCGGCGCATGATCAGGGCGTTCAGGGCGACGAATGAGAGCCCCTGGCCGGCTTCGTAGTCGGCATCCGCGGCGGTGGCCAGCTCGGCGGTGATTTCCGCGCCGGGTGAATCGGTCATCTTCTCCACGCCGACGGCCACGGCGCTATCCAGCGCGCCGGAAGCCACCGCCATCAACGCGCTGCGGAAGGCAGCCGCGCCGGAACCGCAGGCGGCTTCGATGCGCAAGCCCTCGGCATAGCGCATCCCCACCCAGTCGGCGATGTAGGCGCCCAGGTGCTGCTGCTTGTTGGCCGAACCGGACATCATGTTGCCGACATAGATCGCATCCACCGCCGATAGGTGAGCGTCGTCCATGGCGGCCAGAACGGCCTCGCCGGCCAGTTCGCGCAGTGATTTATCCCAATGCTCATCGACCCGGGTTTGTCCGATTCCCAAAACTGCGACTTCGCGCATGGTTATCTTCCTTTGTGCTGGTTTCACTGTGGATTATAAGTGAAAAAACTGTCAGGAGCTATCAGGATGCCGACCTGGAGCGGGCCGCGGGGTGAAGTATAATTCCCGGTTGTAGTTTGCACATTCATTTATTTCAGGG
>CALMIB010000507.1 GCA_937863945.1 uncultured Longilinea sp. | reverse complement strand
CGGTAGGTCTCCGCCTTGAACGTCGCCGTTGCCACCGACCAGAGCCGCGCGCCGCGGCGCAGGCGTTTGCCGCCGATGGTGGCGTCGACATAGGTCGGGCCCGACACAGGGGCGGCGCGGTTGAAGCCCTCAAGCCCCTTCAGCGGTGCCACCTGTTCGAAGCCGACCTTGCGCGACCAGGCATAGACGGCCGCGGCCTCGTAACCGGTGTCGATGCCCAGCCGCGCCACGGTCATGAAGGCGCCGTTGGCATGCTGCCACGACCGGCTGAGAAGGGCGGTCAGCTTGTCCCAGGCGGCCGGATCGTCAGGCCCGCCCGGAATGACGATGTGATCGACCATCCAGGACTCGAGGCCTCGGCCCCAGGCCCAGATATCGACTTCGATCCGGTCCCTCTGGACGTCGGCGCCCGCGGTCGCGATTCAGAAAGAGCAATACGGACAGACCGATGACAAAGACCAACGCCAGAACGCTCACAACGCGCTGGCGTACCTCAGGCTTCATTGCCCCCCGTCCTGATCCTCGCTCTTCAGCAATGCCTCAATGCGCGCGATGACCATCTCCAACGCCACCTTGTTCATGCCGCCTTCCGGGATGATCACATCCGCATAGCGCTTGGAGGGCTCGACGAATTCCAGGTGCGATGGGCGCACGGTTTTCAGGTACTGGCGGATCACATTTTCCGTCGTGCGGCCGCGTTCGCTGATATCGCGCTGCAGCCGGCGGATAAAGCGCAAATCGGGATCGGTATCCACAAATATTTTCACGTCAAACAGGTTGCGCAGCTCGGCATCGGCAAAAATCAAAATACCCTCCACCAGAATCACCCGCCGCGGCTCGACGTGGATCGTTTCGCCGGTACGCGTGTCGGTGGTGAAATCATACACCGGCAGCTCAATCGCTTTCCAGTTGCGCAGCGAACGCACATGCTCGATCAGTAGTTCGTTTTCAAAAGCATCCGGGTGATCAAAGTTGATCTGGTCGTGCTGTTTTCCGGGTAAATCGCGCACGTCGCGGTAGTACGCATCGTGCGGCAAATAGGCAATCCGGTGCCTCCCCACCCGCTGGAGAACGGCATTGGCAACCGTCGTCTTGCCGGAACCGGACCCCCCGGCAATGCCGATGACTAAAGGCGTTTTATGGATGGGCATGGGAAAAATTATACCTGAGAATGGTATGGCTGCATCGAAATTCACCGCCTTAAACTGCATCGCGGTCGCTCATGTACGGTATAATCCTTCCAGCCTGACATGCTTGTGGACCGTTTTAAATCATCAGAGCCACCGATGGGATTCGGACCCATGACCTGGCGTTTACGAAACGTCTGCTCTGCCAGCTGAGCTACGGTGGCGCGGGCAAAATTATACCAGCACCCTTTGAGATTGCGCAAGGTCTCTTAATGATCAACGTAGCCATGCTTTCCTACCACACCTGTCCCCTGGCCACCCTGGGTGGTAAAGACACCGGCGGGATGAACGTGTATGTCCGCGAGCTGACCCGCCGCCTGGGCCAGTTGGGCGTACACGTGGACGTCTTCACACGCTCGCAGGACGAGCACGTCCCGCACGTGCTGCACGACCTGGGCTACGGCAACCGTGTGGTGCACATTCCGGCCGGACCGGAGGTGCCGCTGCCCAAACCGGAACTGGTCAATCACCTGCCCCAATTCGTCGACGGCATCGAAAAATTCAGCGCTGAAAAAGGCATCCGATACGATTTAATCCACAGCCATTACTGGATGTCGGGCATTGCCGGCCTGCAACTGAAGACTCGCTGGAATTTGCCCATGTTGCACATGTTTCACACCCTGGTTTTGATGAAAAACCGGGTGGCCCGCACGCCCCAGGAACTTGAAGGCGGTTACCGCATCGACGGCGAGCAGCACATTCTCCGTTCGGCCGATCGCATCATCGCCGCGACGCCGGCGGAACTGTCGCAACTGCAATTCCTCTACCGGGCCGACTCGAACAAAATCACGGTCATTCCGCCGGGCGTCGACACCAGCCATTTCTACCCCATCCCGGCCGACGAGGCGCGCGCCGCCATTGGCATTCAACCGCACGACCGCATGATCCTCTTCGTCGGCCGCATCGAACCGCTCAAGGGCATCGAAACATTGATCCGCGCCATCGTCCTGCTATATAAAAATCGCATCATCTCCGGCTGCCCGCATTATCTTGCCATCGTTGGCGGCGACCCGAATTTGACCCCGGAGATGGAAAACACCGAGATGGCCCGCCTGCAGACGCTCTGCCGCGAGTTGGGCGTGGATGACCTGGTGCTCTTTCTGGGGAAGCGCGCTCAGGATACCCTGCCGTATTATTACAGCGCCGCCGACGTGGTGGTCATGCCATCCCATTATGAA
The DNA here is from genome assembly GCA_937863945.1 of uncultured Longilinea sp. Taxonomy (GTDB): domain Bacteria; phylum Chloroflexota; class Anaerolineae; order Anaerolineales; family Anaerolineaceae; genus Longilinea. The sequence continues at coordinate 716 of CALMIB010000507.1, read as the reverse complement.
TCCTTTGGCATGGTCGCGCTGGAAGCCATGGCCTGCGGCACGCCGGTGATCGCTTCACAGGTGGGCGGCCTGGCTTTCCTGGTGCAGGACGGCATCACCGGCTACTCGATCCCGGATGACAATCCACAGGCGCTGGCCGATAAGCTGTCTTTGCTCGTTTGTAATCCTGATTTGCGCAACAAGCTCGGCCAGCAGGCAGCCGATTATGCCCGACAGTATGATTGGGAGATCATCGCCCAACGCATCGCCAACGTGTATCAAGAAATGCTCACCGTCCGGGTTTAGAGCAGTTCAACGAACATCACTTCCAAAACCAAAAGCGTAGAAATCCACAAGCCGATGGCAGCCTGAATGCGTTGCAATCGATTGCGACTGCGCCACATGATCACGAAAAAACAGGCCAGCGCCCCAACGCTGCCAATGCCGATCGTGATCGGATAGATCAGCCGGAGATGTGGAAAATAGCTCACCACAAATTTCTCGCCGGAAATGATTAATCGCGAGGACCAGTTGAGAAAAAAAACCAGAACGAACCAGCGGGCCGGCAGGGGCAATACTCTGCGCCACAGGATGGCAATCACCAATCCCAGGATGAGAAAGAAAGGCACCGCATCCAACGAAATCAACCCGGCTTTGCTCAACCGGTCAGTCACTTCCGTGGCCATCCAGGTCAGCATCCCGCCTGCCAGCCCGTACCAGGCACTGCGGATGACCAG
>CALMIB010000506.1 GCA_937863945.1 uncultured Longilinea sp. | reverse complement strand
CGGCGAGGATGCACCCGCCTGGTCCGACTCGCCGGGAAGCGTCACATCTCCCGTGGGAACTTGATCTGTGAGTGGTCTTATTGTCCTCATTCTTCGTCTGGTTCTGGCCGTCGGCCTGTATGCCTTCTTATTATGGGCTTTCTATACCCTTTGGCGCGATTTCCGCTCGCAAACGCAATTGGTCACCGGCCGCGAAATTCCGGCGCTGCTGCTCACCCTGGATCATGACGAGACCTCTTTTAACGCGAAATTTCACCAACCAGAAATTGTAATCGGCCGCGATCCTGCGAGCAGTTTTCCCATCAACAATGAAACGGTTTCAGCTCATCACGCCAGGCTGAGCTACTACAAGAAACAATGGTGGTTGGAAGATTTGCATTCGACCAACGGCTCCTTCCTGAATGACGAGCCTATCCATGCGCCTGTCGTCGTCACCTCCGGAGATGAACTCCGCTGCGGCCAGGCGACCATCATGGTCACAATCTTAAACAAGCCTTGAGAGTAAGGAGGATTCCATGAGCACTCAACCCATTTTAGGCATCATTGGCGGGTCAGGCCTGTATGAATTTACTGCCTTAAAGGATGTAGAGACCATCGAATTCGACACGCCATTTGGAAAGCCCAGCTCTCCGGTGGTCATCGGAACCTTGAGCGGGAAGAAGATTGCCTTTATTGCCCGGCACGGCATCGGCCATTTCCTTTCGCCAAGCGAAGTCAATTACCGCGCCAACATTTACGCCTTCAAGCAACTGGGCATTCAGCGCGTCGTCGGGATCAGCGCTTGCGGTTCGCTGCGCGAAGATTACGCACCCGGCCACATCGTCGTGCCAGACCAACTGGTCGATTTTACCCGCGGGCGCGAGCGAACCTTCTTTACGGACGGCCTGGTGGTGCATGTTGGCGTCGCCGACCCATTTTGCCCCGAACTCTCCAGGCTTCAATCCGCGGCAATCGCTGAAGCGGGTGGAACGGTACACATGGGTGGATCATTGATCACGATCGAAGGACCGCGTTTCTCCACGAAAGGCGAATCGAACATGTACCGTTCCTGGGGCATCTCCATGATCGGCATGACCGCTTGCCCGGAGGCGTTTTTGGCCCGTGAAGCCGAGCTGTGCTACAGCATCATGGCGCACGTCACCGACTACGATGTGTGGCATGTCGCCGAGGAAGCCGTCAGCGTAGAGATGGTCATGCGAACGCTGGCCCACAACACCCAGATCGCGCAGTTGGCCATTCAAAAGCTGGTTGAAAAACTGCCTGACGAAACGACCTGCGACTGCACCACCGCGCTGGCCAACGCAGTCATCACCCGCCCCGAATGCGTTCCGCCCGAAACCCTCGAGCGGGTCCGCCTGCTGGTAGGTAAATACCTGGAACCGTGACGCTTCTATTTCCAATTACACCTGCGCCGAAAGACCGCATCCAGAGCCGGCTTTTTTCCATCGCCGCGGCGGTGCTGGTTGCCTATTCGCTGGCTCTAACGCTTGCTCCGGCCGTGCGCCTGCACAATTGGATGGTGACCTACAACTGGCGGCATTGGGCCGGTATGCTGGTCTGGCTGGCGGGTTTTTCACTGCTGCACCGCAGCCTGATGCGCCGCGCCCCGGAACGCGATCCATATATCGTGCCCATCGCCGGCCTGTTAACCGGCATCGGCATTCTCACCATCTGGCGTCTCAACGTGAACCTGGGCGCGCGGCAAACCGTCTGGCTGGCCATTTCCATCGGATTGTTTATCCTCGGGCTGCGCTTCCCCAAGATTTTCGGTTTGCTGCGCAAATACAAATATGTCTGGGCAGTTGGCGCCTTGGTCATCACCGGATTGACGTTCTTCTTTGGCACCTACCCGGGGGGCACGGGGCCGCGGTTGTGGCTGGGCTGCTGCGGAGTCTATTTTCAACCCTCAGAAGTGCTTAAACTGTGCCTGATCATTTACCTGGCTGCTTACCTGGCCGACCGGTGGCTTTACCAGCAAAATTTGCTCCAACTGCTGATGCCGACCCTGTTGGTTGCAGGCGCCGCCCTGCTGTTGCTGGTTTCTCAGCGCGACCTGGGCACGGCATCCCTGTTCATCGTGCTGTATGCCCTGATGGTCTATCTCTCCTCCGGCCGGCGCTCGGTGTTGTTGGGCGGCGGGTTGCTGGTGGCGGCCGCCGGAATCGCGGGCTACCTGTTCTTCGGAGTCATTCGCGTGCGCGTGCAAGCCTGGCTGAATCCCTGGGTGGATGCATCGGGCAATTCCTATCAAATCGTCCAATCTCTGATTGCAATTGGCTCCGGTGGGGTTTTTGGCCGCGGCCCCGGCCTGGGCAGCCCGGGCGTGGTGCCGGTCGCCTTCTCCGATTTTATCTTTACCGCCATCGCTGAAGAACTGGGCCTGGTCGGCACATTGGCCATTCTGATCCTCGTCGGGTTCCTGACCATACGCGGGCTGCATATTTCGATCCACGCGGCCAGCACCTTTCAACGCTACCTGGCAGCAGGCCTGTCCTTTTACCTGGCACTTCAAACCATCCTGATCGTTGGAGGAAATCTGCGGGTGCTGCCGCTCACAGGCGTGACATTGCCATTTACATCCTACGGCGGTTCCTCGCTCTTAATTTCATTTGCGGCGCTCCTGCTATTGACCCTGATCAGCGATCAGTCTGAGGAAGAACCCGCCCCGGTCACGTCGCCGCATGCCTACCTGGTTTCTTCCGGCCTGTTGTTGCTCAGTATCCTCATCCTGGGCAGCGCGAACGGCTACTGGGCATTTCTACGGGCCGGCGATCTGCAAACCCGCGCGGATAACCCGCGCCCGGCGATCAATGACCGCTATGCAATGCGCGGCAGCCTGTTGGATCGGCACAACCAACCCCTTGCAATCACCGAAGGCCAGCCGGGAGAACTCGCCCGCCGGGTGCTGTACCCCGCTTTGGGCCCAACCATCGGTTACAATCACGCAGCCTACGGGCAGAGCGGGCTCGAAGCGAGTCTGGATGATTATTTACGCGGGATGGAGGGCACTCCATCATCGCTGGTATGGTCATCGCGGCTGCTCACCGGGCAACCTCCGACGGGCCTGGATGTGCGCCTGAGCCTGGACGAGACGCTGCAACAAATTGCCGACCAGCAGCTCTCCGGGAAAAAAGGCGCGTTGATTCTGCTCAACGCTTCGACGGGTGAAATCCTGTCGCTCGCTTCGCACCCGGGATTCGATCCAAACACGTTGGATGAAAACTGGCAAACGTTGAATCAGGATCCTTCCGCGCCGTTTGTCAACCGCGTCACCCAGGGAGCTTATCCACCGGGCACGGCGCTGGGACCATTCCTTCTGGCCAGCCGCCTCAACCGCGGGACGCTTCCAACCCTGCCCTCTGAGCTATCCGTTGATGCGCTCATGTGTGCCACAACCCCTGCACCTGCGCTGACCTGGGGCACGGTGATTCGCAGCAGTTGCCCGGCGGCCATGCTGACATTGGTCAATCAGTTTTCACCATCACAAATCATTGACCTCTACCAAAAGTTGGGCTTTAACTCCCAGCCGGATATCCCGCTGCAAACCAGCCCGGCAGTTCCACTTCCCTCTGGCGCTTCCCTGGAAGCCAATCCGCTCAACCCGGAGGGATGGGTGCTGACTCCGCTGCAGATGGCCGTAGCCGCGGCAACGCTCAGTTCGGGCGGGAATTTACCCGCCCCACGCCTGGCGAATGCGGTCAATACACCCGTTCAGGGCTGGGTGATCCTGCCGGCGGGTTCGGCCAGCGCGGCGATCAATTCCTCCGGCGCGGTTCAGGCGGCCAACATGCTTGCCCGCAGTGATTTGCCCGCCTGGGAATCCTTCGGCGTCGGCAGCAGCCCAACCACTACGGTATCCTGGTACCTGGCCGGCACGCTTCCCGACTGGCAGGGCACGCCGCTCGCCCTGGTGGTGCTTTTGGAAGAGGACGATCCGAAAGCCGCCGGTTCGATCGGCCTGACGGTCTTGCAGGCTGCCATGCAACCCAACTAGCGCATGAATAAATCCTGCAGCGCGGTATTGAGATCAGGGTGTTGAAATTGATAACCTGCCTCGAGCAGCCGGCGCGGAATCACGCGCTGGCCGTCCAGCACGACCGTAGCCATTTCACCAAACAGAAGTCGCATCGCAAATGCCGGCACCGGCATCCAGTACGGCCTTCGGAGAACGCTGCCGATTGTTTTCCCAAACTGGGCATTCGTCACCGGATTTGGCGCGGTCAGGTTATACACCCCGCCGGCTGCAGGGTTTTGCAGCAGAAACGCCATCGCCCCGGCAATGTCAACCCGCGAGATCCATGAAATCCACTGCCTGCCGCTGCCCACCGGCCCGCCGGCAAACAAATGAAACGGCAGAAGCATTCTGGGCAGCGCGCCTTCGCGGTCATCCAGGACGATCCCCTGCCGGGCGACAATCCTGCGCACACCCAGGTCCTCAACCGGCCGGCTCGCCTCCTCCCAGTCCACCACCAGCCGGGCCAATTCATCGCTTCCGGCATGGGCGGTTTCATCCAATTCCTCATCCCGGTGAGGTCCGTAAAATCCCACGGCCGAAGCCTGCAACCAGACGACCGGCTTGCGCGAGGAAGCCTGGACGGCCTGCACCAGCGCCCGGGTGGGTTCCAGGCGACTGGAACGCAGCAGCGCTTTGCGCTGTTTCGTCCAGCGGCTTGCGCCGATGTTCTCGCCGGTCAGGTTGACGATCGCATCCGCTTCCTCAACCCAATGCTGCCAGCCGGCGGTCGTGCGGCCGTCCCTTGTCAGCATTGTGGCCGCCCCGTTCAAGCCAGCTTTTTCCGGGTGGCGGCTCAACACCCACACCGCGTGCCCGTCCGCAGCCAACCGGCGCGAAAGCAGCCTGCCGATCAACCCTGTTCCGCCCGCAAGGATCACTTTCACGAAAATGCCTCCTTGATCAGTAAATCATTTATCGCCGGTAAATTTGCTCATGCTATAATTTCTAGCATGGCAATATTGGTTTTGGTCCTCAACACGAACTACGAGCCGATCAATGTCTGCACCTGGCAGCGTGCCCTCGGGTTGATGATTGCACGCAAAGCCACCCTGGTCAGCAACGGCCGTGGCGAACTTCATTCCGCCCTGGCTTCATATCCCATTCCATCCGTAATCCGGCTGGAATACTTCGTCCATCGGCCCAGACCGCGCGTCAAACTCACCCGCCGCGAGATCTTCCGCCGAGATCATTATACCTGCCAGTACTGCGGGTTGCACGCCCAATCCCTGACGGTGGATCATGTCATACCGCGCCACCTGGGCGGCCGGGAAACCTGGGACAACCTGGTGACGGCCTGCAACCTGTGCAATCACCGCAAGGGCGGTCACATGCTCGAAGAAGCCGGCATGAAGTTGCTGCGCCCGCCTAAAGAACCGCCGGCATCCAGCCTGTATGTTTTTGGCCGCCACCTGGGCGATAATACTGAATGGCTGCCATACCTGAACGGCTGGTAACACCCGCCAGACCGGTTAGAGTTCAATGCGCAAATAATCGCCGGCCAGGTACACCGGCCCTGTGAAGGATTGCCTGGCCTCCCAAAGCCATTTTTCTTCATCCAAATCCGCCGGGTAGTGAATCAAATACAGGCTCTTCGCGCTGGCTGCCTGCGCAATTTCACCCGCCTGGCGCGGCGTGGAATGCCCGAAGGATGTTCCGGTGGCTTCGTGGATCAAGATGTCGGATTCCAGCCCAAGATCGACGACATTTTGATAAGGCTCGGTATCGCTGGAATAGGCTACCACCTTACCCGAGCGGACAAATTCGACTCGAATGCCGATCGTTGGGATGAGGTGCTTTACCGGCGAGGCGGTGATGATAAAATCACCGTCCGCGAGCAGCTCTGCCTGCGCTATGTCAGGCAGGATGTGGTAATCCACGGTGAAGAAGTTCGGCCAGCTCTCGCAATCGAACAGCTTCATCATGGTTTGCATGCGTCCCAGGGTGTCGGCCAGGCCGTGAATGCGGATGCCGTGTTTGCGGCCTGACAGCCATAAATCCATCAGCAGCAAAGGAACGCCGGATACATGATCGGGATGGAAATGAGTCAGGATGACATCCGTCAATTGGTCCGGGTTCACGCCGGCGCGTTTCAATTCCGCCAGCGGATTGCCGGTGCAATCGACCAGGATGGTCCGCTGACCCTCTTGAACCAATAAATGGGTATTCTCATGACGATCATCCGGCACCGCATTGGCCGTGCCCAGGATCACAATCGTGCCCATCCCATCCTCCCTGATGTTGTGAAACCGGTGGTTGGATTACCGGGTTATGAGAGCAATAAGAGCGCAATCTGGGGCGTCACCCAGGCTTCGATGGCCGCACCAATCAAGAGTAACGGCATCACCAGCCCCAGCATTATTTTAGCCCAATCTGCCAGCGCAGAAATTGCCACTTCGCCAATCGTCTTATCGGTATCGTTGGTGGCGATGAGCACACC
>CALMIB010000505.1 GCA_937863945.1 uncultured Longilinea sp. | reverse complement strand
GCGGGGTTGCTGGCGCAGTTGTGGTAAAATTAGAATTCGGTGTGAGTGTCCACATGGAAAACCAGAGCCACTTGATCTCTCCTCCCCCCCGCTTGATGACGGCCATGGTAGCCGGGTTTAATGCCGTGGCAAATCACGTCTATCTCATTCTGCCGCCGATTATACTGGACGTTTTCCTGTGGTTGGGGCCGCGCCTCAGCCTGGAACGCATCCTCTCCCCGATCATTGCGGACATGACCACGACCTTCGAGCAGTTGGGCAGCCCTGACCTGACCCAGGCAATGGCGGCCAGCATTGACCTGTGGAAAGAATTCGCGCAGCAATTTAATTTCTTCAGCCTGCTGCGCACCCTGCCGGTCGGCATTCCCAGCCTGATGGCAGGCAGCGTCAACCCGGCCACGCCGCTGGGCGGCTATCCGCGGTTGGAGGTCAATTCGACCACCGGGCTGCTGCTGATTGGATTGTTGATGGCAATTTTCGGCTTGATGCTGGGTTGTTTCTATTTCTCTTCGGTCTCGCGCACCAGCGTCAAGCCGGCCAATGACGCCAACCTGTGGTGCAATAGCTGGCAGGCCGGCCAGACGATCCTGTTAACGCTGCTCTCGCTTGCGCTGGTCTTAACCCTGGCCATCCCCGGCATGCTGATCATCTCGGTGCTGACCTTCGTCAACCCCGCGCTGGCAACCGGCGCGCTGCTGGTGGCTGCGTTGTTCGGCATGTGGTTTCTCATCCCGTTGATTTTTTCACCCCACGGCATTTACACCCGCCAGCAAAACGCGGTCACATCCATGTTAACCAGCGCCCGCCTGGTGCGGTTTTTTATGCCCAACGTCAGCCTGTTCATCCTGATCGCCTTCTTGCTCTCGCAGGGACTCAATCGGCTGTGGCTGGTGCCGCCTGCCGATTCCTGGCTGATGCTGATCGGCATTGCCGGCCACGCCTTCATCTCAACGGCATTGCTGGCAGCCAGCTTCATTTTTTACAGCAATGCATCGGCCTGGCTGGAAGAGACCCTGGCCAAAGCCGCCCAGGCGCGCATCTAAGTCATCCGTGGCTCCGCACGCGTGCTCATTAATCGTGGAGGATTTTCGTGGTAACCAATAACCTTTCTTCGTATGGTGCAAAGGATATCCAGGTTCTGGAAGGCCTGGAAGCTGTGCGCCGCCGCCCGGGCATGTACGTGGGCGGCACAGACATCAAAGCCCTCCACCATTTGGTGTATGAGGTCGTCGACAATTCCATCGACGAAGCCCTGGCCGGCGCATGCAACAGCATCATCATTATCATCCACGAAGACAGCAGCGTTACCGTCGAAGACAACGGCCGCGGCATCCCTGTGGATATTCATCCTGAGAAGAACAAATCCGCGCTCGAAGTGGTCATGACCATCCTGCACGCGGGCGGCAAATTTGGCCACTCCAGCTACAAAGTCTCCGGCGGCCTGCACGGCGTGGGCGTTTCGGCGGTCAATGCCTTGTCCGAATGGTGCGAAGTGCGCGTTTGCCGCGAAGGCAAGGAATACTTCCAACGCTACGAACGCGGCATTCCACAGGAAGCCGTCAAGCAAATTGGCAAGTGCGACCCGAACAAGACCGGAACCAAAACCACCTTCCGTTTTGATCGGGATATTTTCAAGGGCGACCTTGATTTTAAGTTTGAAACGCTGGCGCAGCGCTTCCGCGAAATGGCCTTTGTCACCCGCAAGGTCGAAATCCGCCTGGTGGATGAGCGCATCAACCGCGAGGTGACTTTCTTTTTTGAAGGCGGTATTTCATCCTTTGTGCGCTTCCTCAACCGCAACCGCAATGTGCTGCACCCGGTTTTTGCCGCCGAAAAGGACGTGGAAGCCATCGGCATTGAAGTCGCCATCCAGTACACTGACGCTTACGCCGAGTCAGTTTACTCCTTTGCCAACACCATCAACACCATCGACGGCGGCACGCACCTCACCGGCCTGCGCACCGCCATCACGCGCGTCATCAACGATTACGCCCGCAAAGCCAACCTGCTTAAGGATGCCGACCCGAACTTCACCGGCGACGATACCCGCGAAGGCATGACCGCTATTGTCTCGGTCAAGCACCCCGACCCGCAATTTGAATCGCAGACCAAGGTCAAACTGATGAATCCCGAGGTGCAGACCTACGTTCAGCAAGTGGTCGGTGAAGCCTTTAGCACATTCCTGGAAGAAAATCCGCAGGCGGCCAAGGCGATTGTGCAAAAATGCCTCACCTCCTCGCGCGCGCGCGATGCTGCCCGCAAAGCCCGCGACCTGGTCATTCGAAAGTCGGCGCTGGAAAGCCTGACGCTGCCCGGCAAGCTGGCCGACTGTTCGGAGAAGGACTCCACGAAAACAGAAATGTACATTGTGGAAGGTGAATCGGCGGGCGGGTCGGCCAAACAGGGCCGTGACCGGCACTTCCAGGCTATCCTGCCGCTGCGCGGCAAGATCCTCAACACCGAACGCGCCCGGCTGGATAAAATCCTCTCCAACAACGAAGTCAAAGCGCTGATTTCAGCGCTGGGCACCGGCATCGGCGATAACTTTGATGTCGGCAACCTGCGCTATGGGCGCGTCATCATCATGACCGATGCCGACGTCGACGGCGCGCACATCCGCACGCTGCTGTTGACCTTCTTCTTCCGCTATATGCAGCCGCTGATTGAGCAGGGCCATCTCTATATCGCTCAACCGCCGCTTTACCGCATCGCCTACAAGAACCAGATCAAATATGCATACACCGACGCCGAAAAGGACCGCATTTTGCAGGAAATGGGCGTCAGCGCTGAAAAACTTAACCTGCAGCGCTACAAAGGACTGGGCGAAATGAACCCCGAGCAGCTGTGGGAAACGACGATGAACCCCGAAAACCGCACCCTGCTGGTGGTGACGGTGGATGACGCTGCCGTGGCCGACCGCACTTTCGACATGCTGATGGGCGAGGCCGTGCCGCCGCGCACGCGCTTCATCACCACGCACGCCAAGACGGTCCGAAACCTGGATATTTAACCATACCAGCCCGGGGAACCTTACCACCCCCGGGCTTTTTTTAAACAGACTGGTCAGTCCAACAATGCACTTAACTTGCCAATCACTTCGCCGACGATTTCTGCCGGCAATGTGCACAGGGCTTTGGCCTGCCGGACGCGCCAATCCAGGCATTTGACCTGGTCAGCCAGAATGACACCCGCGACAGGCAGTCCATCCGGGATTTCGACCTCAAATGGGTAACCTTTCACCTGCGTGATGATCGGACAGATCAGTGCCAGGCTGGTTTTGCCGTTATATGCCGCCGGCGAAACCACCAGGGCTGGCCGGTGTCCGGCCTGCTCATGCCCGGCCTGTGGATTGAACTCCAGCCAGATGACATCCCCCCGCTCTGGAACATAGCCCATTACCACACCTCGTTGCCCTGCGCGGGACCCTCGTCAACTTCGCCGTGCAGATTCTGCGGGGTAATTTGCTCCAGCAGTTGCGAAAGGCGGTACGGTTTTGGCGCCACGGGCACGATGATCAGTTTCCCATTCTCCTCGCGAATATCCAGCGGGCTGTTTGAATCCAAAGCCAGCGATTTCACCAGATTCTTGGGAATCCGAACCGCATAACTATTTCCCCATTTCTGCAACCGAGTGATACCCATTGTTGTTTCTCCAATTGTATATACAAAGTATATACTATTAAATAGTATTTGTCAATCCAAATTTCCTCCCAACTCCACGGTCCTCTGCTACAATTCCCTCATGCCCCGTACGCCTCGAAAGCCGCGCCCCCAGGGCCAGATCACCCGCGGAAAAACCGCGCGCAACCGACTGCGTCGCGTGGATAACTTCCTGTGCCTGTACGATCCCACACTCATCCGCCAGCCCGACCCGCCCGGTCAGGTTTCCTGGTACGTGGACCTGGGCTACGGCGAGGAAGCCTTCACCGCGCTCGAATCGGCCGAACGCCTGCGCCGCCTGAACCCGACGTTGCCCGTGCTGGGCGTCGAAATCGACCCGGAGCGCGTGCAGCGCGCGCTGCCATTCGAAGACGAGCGCACGCGTTTCCGGCTGGGCGGGTTCAATCTGCCGCTGCAACCGGGCGAATCGGCGCGCCTGATTCGCGCCTTCAACGTGCTGCGCCAGTACGAGGAATCTGAGGTGCAGGAATCGCTGCTCACCCTGGGCGAACGCCTGATCCCTGGCGGCCTGATCATCGAAGGCACATCGGATCCCTTCGGGCGCATCTGGGTGGCCAACCTGCTGCGCAAGCAAGCCGACGGCGAGTTGTGGGTGGAGGGCCTGCTCTTCAGCACCAATTTCCGTTGGGGTTTCGAGCCGGCCATCTTTCAGCCGCGCCTGCCCAAGAACTTCATCCACCGCATGCTGCCCGGCGAGACCATCGAAGCCTTCATGAGCGCCTGGAAGCAGGCTGCCCTGGCCACCATCGCCGTGCGCACGCTTGGGCTGCGCCAGTGGTTCATCGCCGCGGCGCTGGCGCTGCGCGACCTGGGCTGGCCGGTGGAAACGCGCAAACGCCCGCTGCGTCAGGGCTACCTGCTGTGGAAACGCTCCGGCCGGGTGCGCGACGGCGCGCTCTTCCGCGATCTGCCTTCCTGATCCGCGGTCTGCTTTTCCCGCGCCCTGCTTCGTGATACACTCATAGGAAATCCCACTGGTGAGGTGATTATGACCCGCAGCCTGCTCTTCCGCACCGAGGACCTTTCCGATTATATTATCCAGTTCTTTGTCAGGCATGATATTTCCCCGAAGGATGCGCGCACCGCCGCCGAAATCCTGCTGGCCGCCGACCTGCGCGGCGTCGATTCGCACGGCATCATCCGCCTGGACACGTATTACGGCACGCGTCTGCGCAAGGGACTGATCGACCCGCACGCCAGGCTGGAAGTGGTGCGCGAAACCGCCACCACGCTGGCGCTGGACGGCGGCAGCGGGCTGGGGCAAATTGTCGGCTACACGGCCATGCAACGCTGCATCGAAAAAGCCCGCCAGTCGGGCATCGCCATGGTGACGGTGCGCAACAGCAACCACTACGGCATCGCCGGCTATTACGCCATGATGGCGCTGCCGGAGGATATGATTGGCGTCAGCTTCACCAACGCGCAACCGCTGGTCGCGCCCACCTACGGCCGCAAGGCCATGCTCGGCACCAATCCCATCGCGGTGGCCGTTCCGGCCGGCGGCGAACGCCCCTACGTGCTGGATATGGCCACCAGCATCGTGCCTATCGGGCGCATCACCGTCTATGATAAAGCCGGCAAAGCCATCCCCGAAGGCTGGGGCATCGACCACGAGGGCAAAATCACCACCGATCCCAAGCAAGTGTTGAACGGCGGAGCGCTGATGCCCCTGGGCGGCATCGACCTGATGCGCGGCTACAAAGGCTACAGCCTGGCGCTGCTGGTGGATATCTTCAGCGGCGTGCTGGCCGGCTCGGCCTTCGGCACGGACGTGGCCCAGCCCTCGACGAATGAGCCCGCTCGCGTTGGCCACTTTTTTGCCGCCATGCGCATTGACGCCTTCCGCCCGCTGGAGGAATTCAAGCAGGATATGGACGTCTTGATCCGCATGATGAAAAATTCTCCCAGGGCGGTGGACCAGGAGCGCATTTACATCGCCGGCGAAAAAGAGTTCGAGATGGCCGAACGCCGCCGCACCCAGGGCATCCCGCTGCTTGAAACGGTGGTCGAGTCGCTCAAGGCCAGCGGTCAGCTTGTTGGCCTGCCCTTTGACCTGGATGTGCAGGGCGTTGTAGAGAATTAATTCGAAAACCACAGAGAGACACTGGACACACAGAGAAGGGTAAGAGAAGAATATCTTTCTCCTCCCTTCTTTCGGTTTTTTTCAGACAACCTCTGTGGTTTTCTTTCTTCCCTCTTCTACTGCTGCACAAGTATCAGCGCCTCATACGGCTCGAGCAGCAGCGAAGAATCGCGCGGCGCGGTGTACTCGGCGCGCTTGCTGGAATAGGCCAGCCGCCAACCGCTGCGGGCAAGTCCCCCGCCCAGTACCAGGCGGTTGCGTCTGCGACTGAAGTTCAGCGCCACCAGCACCGTCTGTCCCTCATCTTTGCGTAAATAAGCCAGCAGCGAGCGCGGTTCGTAATTCAACGGCAAAAACATGCCGCCGCGCAAAGCCGGCAATTCCTTGCGCAGCCGCAGCAGGCGGCGGTACACATGGAACAGCGAATCAGGCCGGTTGCGCTGTGATTCTACGTGTCGAATCGGCGCGTTGGCGTGCAGCCGCATCCACGGCGTACCGATGGTGAAGCCGGCATGGGCCCCGCCGCTCCATTGCATCGGCGAGCGTTCGCCGTCGCGCCCCACCGGCATTGGCCAGTAGCGCAGCCCCACCGGGTCTTTCATTTCGGCGCGCGGCACGTGCACGTTGCGCATGCCGATCTCGTCGCCCTGGTAAATGAAAGGCGTGCCGCGCTGTGTCAGCAGCAGCGCCGCCAGCACCTTCAGGCGCTCGTCGTCTTCCCCGTGCGCGTAGCGCGTGGCGATCCGGTCCACGTCATGGTTGCCCAGCACATAGGTCGGCCAGCCGTCCTGACTGTACTGGCTGTCGATGGCCTGAATGGTCTTCAAAAATGCCGCCGGATCCCATTTGCACGCCAGGAAGGAGAAATCAAACGCCGCGTGCAGCAGCCCGGGACGGGCATAGCCGGCGGCTTTCGACGTGGTGGAGAGAAAGGTCTCGCCAACCGCGTAACGCTCCGGGTACGAATCCAGCAGCGCGCGGATTTCCTGCAAAAGCGGGATCATCTCCGGGCGGTCGCAATCGTAGAGATGCACCTGGCTGTCGAACGGCCGCCGGCCCAGCCGGCGCGGATTTTCACGCAGTTGGTCGTCCTTGAAATACACGTTAAAAACGTCCAGGCGGAAGCCGTCCACGCCGCGTTCCATCCAGAAGCGAAAGACATCCAGGATCGCCTGGCGCACGCGCGGATTGCGCCAGTTCAGGTCGGGCTGCTCCCTGCAAAACATGTGGTAGTAATACTGACCGGTGGCTTCGTCCCATTCCCAGGCCTTGCCGCCAAACACCGACTGCCAGCCATTGGGTGGGCGCTTGCCCGGCGCGGGATCGCGCCAGATGTACCAATCACGGTATGGGTTATCGCGGCTGCTGCGCGATTGGATAAACCAGGGGTGCTGGTCGGAGGAGTGGTTGAGCACCAGGTCCATCACGATGCGCAGCCCGCGCTGGTGCGCTGCCTCCACAAGGGAATCGAAATCCGCCAGCGTGCCGTACTTGGGATCGATATCCGTGTAGTCCGCCACGTCGTAGCCGAAATCGACATCCGGTGAAGGGTAAACGGGCGACAGCCACAAGGCGTCCACCCCCAACTCCACCAGATAATCCAGTTTCGATTGGATGCCGGGCAAGTCGCCGATTCCATCCCCGTTCGAGTCGGCAAATGAACGCGGGTAGATTTGATAGATCACGCCGTCGCGCCACCAGAGAAAATTTGAATCCATGGTAGAATCCTCAATGCAATAGGTTAAGCACCATTTTAGACCGAATCCGGCAAAGCCGCCAAATGCAAAGCGTGCGCAGTTCTGCGCTTGAAGAAATTTTCTTGATTACCTCCCGGAAGTATGATAAAATAGGTGCAACGCCAACGTATTGGTATGCAATGAAAAGTGGGCCTCCCCCACTTTTCTGCGTATAATGGGTTCTTGCTGGAGAATGTAAGGAATGAAGAACGAGTTTACTCTGGCTTTCAATGAAGTCCTCGAGGAAAAGCAGCTCCCCAAGGAGATCATCCTCAAGGCGCTCGAATCGGCGATGATTTCAGCCTATCGCCGGGCAGTGAACGCTTCCAACGCGCAGCACGTCGAGGCAACCGTCGATATCGACACCGGTAAAGTGACCATTTTTGCTGAAAAAGAAGTGGTCGAAGAAGTGCAGGACGAGCGCACCGAAGTCACCCTTGAAGAAGCCCGCCGCTACAACGCCGAAGCTGAACTCGGCGATATGGTGGTGGTTGAAAGCACTCCCAAGGATTTTGGCCGCGTGGCTGCCCAGACTGCGCGCCAGGTCATCCAACAGCGCATCCGCGATGCCGAGCGCCAGGCGCAACTGGCATTCTTTAATAAACAACTGGGTGAAATTGTCAGCGGGTTGGTTCAGGCCGTCAACGCCCAGGGATTGACCATCGGCATGGACATGAAGGCCGAAGGCACCATGCCGCGCAAGGAAATGATCCCCGGCGAACGCTTTCGTATTCACGACCGCGTCCGCTCGCTGATTTCCGAAGTCAAAGACTCGCCGCGTGGTCCGCAAATCATCCTCTCGCGCACCCACCGCAATTTCCTGCGCCGCCTGCTCGAGACGGAAGTGCCCGAGATTTATCACGGCGTGGTTGAAATCCGGTCCATCGCGCGCGAGCCCGGCGAACGCGCCAAAGTGGCCGTCTCGGCCACCCAGGCCGGCATCGACCCGGTTGGCGCGTGCGTCGGCATCCGCGGCGTGCGCATTCAGGCCATCGTCAAAGAACTGCATGACGAAAAAATCGACGTGATCGAATGGAACCCGGATCCAGCTCTCTTCATCGCCAAGGCCATCAGCCCGGCGCGCGTCACCGGCGTTTACCTGAACGACCGCGCCACCGGCGGTAAGACGGCCACGGTAGTCGTTCCTGAAGACCAGCTCAGCCTGGCCATCGGGCGCGACGGTCAGAACGCCCGCCTGGCAGCCAAGCTGACCGGCTGGCGCATTGACATTAAGAGCCTGCCCGAAGCGGTCTCCGATACGCTCTACCGCCTGCAAAACGAACCGGCCCTGCTGCCGATCGCCGACGCTGAAGCCGATACCATCGCCAAGATCGAAGAAAGCCTGACTCGCAAGGCGGACGGCCGCCCGTTGATGCCAGAAGAATACGATGTGATGGCGCGTTTTGTGGATCGGGTTGAAAAACGCACAGCCCGCAAGCCCGAGAAGAAAGTCGAAGTGGCGATCCCCGAAGTGGATGCCCTCATCCCCGTGGATGCCTTCGACACCCCCATCCTGGACGGCCCGCTGCCCGAACACGTGGCCAACCTGCTGCAGGAAGCCGGTTATAACACGGTCGGTGAAGTGGCCCGCCAGATGAAGACGGCCCCGGATGAGGTGCTGCGTATCAACGGCATTGGCCCCAAAGCCATGGCCGAAATCATCAAGATGATGGACGAACTGGATGCCCGCGCTGCCGCTGCAGCAGCCCCGGCCGTTGCCGAGCCGACCCAGGAAGCGCCCGCCGCTGAAATCGTCGAAGAAATCAGCCCGGTCGTGGAAAAGCCGGTGGAAGCTGAGCCGGAAATGCTGGTGCAGGAGCCTCCGGTGCGCGCGGTTCCCGAGCCCGAACTGGTGACCCCGGTTTTGGAAGAGGAACCCTCGCTGGAAGATCTGTTTACACTGCGTCCCGAAGTTCTTGCGAATCCCGAGGTGGTTGAAGAGGAAGAGGAAGAAGGGGATGCTGCCGGAAAGACCGGCAAGAAGAAAGCCAAGAAGAAGCGCAAGAGCGTGGAGGTCGTTTACGATCCCGAACGCGATATGACGCTCGCCCACAAGAAACACAAACGCGGCGGAGAAGGCTGGGACTGGGAGTAAAATCGGTTTCAGAGAGTGAAAGGTGGCTAAAAGAGCGACAACACGCGTCAAGCATATTCCACAGCGCACCTGTGTGGGTTGCCGCCTGGTTCTTCCCAAGCGCACGTTGATGCGCCTGGTGCGAACGCCAGACGGAGTGCAGTTGGATCCGAGCGGGAAAGCCGCCGGACGGGGAGCCTACCTGCACAACGACCGCACTTGCTGGGAACGCGCCCTCAAAGGCGCCCTGGCCAATGCGCTGAAAGTGGAACTGACCGAGCAGGATCGTTTATTCCTGCATGGGATTATGTCTTCCCTGCCAGCGGGCGAGCCCGCACAGGGATCACAGGATCAGGGTTGATCCCCATGCCAGGCATTCCCTTCGAGGGTAAGCGCATGCTTGACTGATCCTTGCACTTCTCGCTAGCTCACCGCTTTGGAAAAAAGCGCACCCAGCCGTTCACAAGTTGAGATTACTGGCAGTTCACAAATTTGACGATTTATCCTAGGGATGGGTGCAAGACAACCCGGAGGTGTATATGAGCGAGACTGGGCAAAAGACAATCGAATTACCGGCCAGCATCACGGTTCGTGATCTGGCTCAACTAATCAAGGCCAGCCCGATCCAGGTCATCAAGATTTTGATGTCCAACGGCGTGATGGCCAGCATCAATCAAACCATTGATTTCGATACCGCCGCGGTGGTTTCATCGGAGCTGGGTTTCGAAGCCCGCATGGAACAACTCGACGTCGTGGAAGAAAAAGAAACCGGCGAAGTTCCCATGTGGCGGCAGTTGATCGCCAATGAGGATGCGGCGCAATTGATCACCCGCGCGCCGGTCGTCACCATCCTGGGGCACGTCGATCACGGCAAAACCACGCTTTTGGACGCCATCCGGCATGCCAACGTGGCAGGCGGCGAAGCCGGCGGCATCACCCAGCATATCGGCGCCTACCAGGTGGAACTGAAGAACCACCCGATCACCTTCCTGGATACGCCCGGCCACGCGGCTTTTACGGCCATGCGCGCCCGCGGCGCCCAGGGCGCCGATATCGTGGTGCTGGTGGTGGCTGCCGACGACGGCGTGATGCCGCAAACCCGCGAGGCCATTGCGCATGCCCGCGCCGCGCGCGTTCCGATCATCGTTGCGCTCAACAAGATCGACAAAGCCGACGCCAATCCCGATTATGTCAAGAAACAACTCGCCGAAATCGGCCTGGTTCCGGACGATTGGGAAGGCAACACCATCGTCGTGCCCGTATCGGCGAAGCAGAAGAAAGGCATTGATGACCTGCTCGAAGCCATTTTGCTGGTGGCCGATAGCATGGAGATCAAAGCCAACCCCAAAGGCCGCACCATCGGCACGGTGGTCGAAGCCCAGGTGGAACGCGCCAAGGGCGTGATTGCCACCCTGCTGGTGCAAAACGGCACGCTTGAACTCGGCGATGCGGTGCTGGCCGGCACCTCCTACGGGCGCATCCGCGCCATGTTCGATTTCCGCGGGCGCAAATTGCACAAAGCCGGCCCCTCCACCCCGGTGCAGGTGATGGGCCTCAACGATGTTCCCGCCGCGGGCGATCTGTTCCAGGTGCTGCCCTCGGAAAAAGAAGCCCGCCAGGTTGCAAATGAACGAAAAATGCAGGCGCACCTGCCGCAAGCCGCGGGTCCCAAGGCCACGCTGGAAGAACTGTTCAGCCGGGTTCAGTCCGGCGAAGAACATGAGCTGCGCCTGATCATCAAAGCCGATGTGCAGGGATCGCTCGAACCGATCATCAGCGAACTGAATGACATGAAGAGCGACCAGATCAAGATCAACATCCTGCACTCCGAGACCGGCAACATTACGGATAACGATGTCATGCTGGCCACCGCGTCGAAAGCCATCCTGATCGGTTTTAACGTAACCGCCGACCCATCGGCGCGCCGCCTGGCCGAAACCGAAGGCGTCTCCATTCGCCTGTATGATATCATTTACCGTATGACTGAGGATATCGAGAAGGCTCTCAAGGGCATGCTCGAACCCGATTTCCGCGAGGTCAAACTTGGCCATGCCGAAGTGCTGGCGCTCTTCAAGATCAACAAGGTCGGCACTATCGCCGGCTGCCGCGTCCGCGACGGCGAAATCCGCCGCAACGGGAAAATCCGCGTGTTACGCAACGCTCAGCAGATTGCCGAAGGTGAAATTGCCTCGTTGAAGCACGAAAAAGACGACGTGCGTGAAGTCCGCCAGGGATTTGACTGCGGCATTTCGCTGAAAAACTTCAATGAGTTCATCCCCGGCGACATCCTGGAATGCTACATCCTTGAGCGCAATGGATAAGCAAGAAAATTACGGAGTATTTTAATGCCTTCAAAACTTCGCCTGCAACGGATCAATGACCGCATCCGTCAGGAGCTTTCTGAGATGCTCGTCAAAGATGAAATTCGCGATCCGCGCCTGGCCGGAATTTTCATCACCGATGTCAGCGTCGACCGCGAACTGGCCTACGCGGAAATCTACATCTCCGCCGTGGAAGGCAGCGCCCGGTCGAAGGAAATCCTGGCGGGCATGGAAAGCGCCAGCGGTTTCATCCGCCGCATGCTGGCCGAACGGGTCGATTTGCGCTCTTTCCCGCGCCTGCGCTTCCATTGGGATCCCACCCCGGAACGTGCAGACCGGATTGAACAATTGTTATATTCATTGCGGCAGGAGACTCCAGCCGAAAAAACAAAATCAGATGATGCGGCTGAGGACGCGGAAATAGAGGAATAACCTTCGGCTTTTTGGGTCGGAAGGCCATTCAATCACCTGTGGGGAAAAGCAAAGATGGGAAACGACGATTTTGATCTCAAGAATGCCATTTCTGGCGTCCTGGTGGTAGATAAACCGGTCGGGCTTACCTCCCATGATGTGGTGCAAGTCGTCCGCAAGGGAACCAACATCAAGCGCGCCGGGCACACGGGCACGCTGGATCCGCGCGCTTCGGGCGTCCTGGTCATTTTGCTGGGACCGGCTGTGCGCTTGAGCGAATACGTGTCCGCGTCGGATAAACGCTACCAGGCCGTCCTGCGCCTGGGCGCATCCACCGACACCTACGATGCGGAAGGCCACATCACGCGATCCGTCCCGATTGACCATATCAGCGAAGCGCAATTTGAAACTGCCATGCAGGGCTTTATCGGCGAAATTGAGCAGGTGCCCCCGCCCTATTCCGCCGTCAAAGTAAAAGGCCGCAAAGCCTATGAAATGGCCCGCGACGGCGAAGAGGTGGACCTGGCCCCGCGCCGCATCAAGGTGTACCACCTTGAACTGCTCGAATGGGCGCCGCCTGAGGCCGTGATCGACGTTTACTGCTCTTCGGGGACCTATGTGCGCTCGTTGGCGCACGACCTGGGTGAGAAGATGGGCGTCGGCGCGCCCCTGGTGGGGCTGCGGCGCACCAAATCGGGGCGCTTCACCCTGCGGGACGCCGTGCCGCTGCGCAAATTGCGCGAGGCCTTCGAAGAGGGGACCTGGTACCAGTACCTCATCCCCGCAGCGGAAGCCCTTTCGGACTGGCCGGCGGTTGAGCTCAACCTGGAGCAAATGGACCTCATCCGTCACGGGCACCGCATCCCGGCCGAACCCTCCGATTCTGTCATGGCGCGCGGCATCAACGAACAGGGCGAGCTGGTCGCCCTGATGGAATACATCCCGGATACGGGCGAGTGGCAGCCCAAGAAAGTATTTTTTGCCTGATCCATCCCACGGGAAGGTCCCATGGCGCACCATCGATCCCTTGACAACCTGAAACTGGACCGCTCCTGGCTGACCATTGGCGTATTCGACGGCGTTCACCGCGGCCATCAGGTCATCCTCCGCCGACTGGTTGCCGGCGCGCATGCCGAAGGGCTGCCCGCCGTGGTGGTCACGTTCTTTCCCAGCCCGGCGGTTGTGCTGCGCGATCTGCGCGATCCGGTTTATTTGAGCATGCCCGATGAGCGCGCCGAATTGTTGGCAGCCCTGGGCGTGGACGAGGTGGTGACGCTAGAGTTTAACCGCCAGCTTGCCTCGCTCCCGGCGGCTGATTTTATGGCGTGGATGAAAGCGCGGCTGGGGATCGTTCACCTGTGCGCCGGGTTTGATTTTGCCCTCGGGCATGCCCGCGAGGGCAACCTGCCGATGCTGAAGCAGATCGGCGATCAATTGGGCTATTCGGTCACCGTGGTGGACCCGGTCGCTGATCCGCAGAATGGTGCCATTTCCTCCAGCCGCATCCGCAACCTGGTCGCCAATGGAGAGGTCCGGACCGCCGCCGACCTGCTGGGCCGGTGCTACGCCGTCAACGGCGTGATCGCGCACGGCGATGGCCGCGGCCACGGCCTGGGTTTCCCCACGGCAAACATTGCCATTCCACAGCAGCGCTTGTCGCCCGGCTTCGGCATCTATGCCACCTGGATCACCCTGCGCGGTCAGCGCTTTCCCTCCGTCACCAGCATCGGCGTTCGCCCAACTTTCGAACAAGCACCCGTCGCGCCCCGCATCGAAGCCCACATTCTCGATCTCCCCGGTGACCCGAACCTGTACGACCAGCCCGTACGGCTTGAATTTGTCGAATACCTGCGTCCTGAAATGCGCTTTTCACAGGTCCAAGACCTGATCGATCAAATCCACCAGGATATCCAGCAATCCCGCGAGGTATTCAGCCGTGACCGCTAAACGCCAGGTCTATTTGCTCGATCCGCAGCAGATCCCGCCCGAAACCATTGCCGTCACCTTTGCCAAAACCTCACGCTCGCCGCAGTCCTTTCGCGAAATCGCCGCCGGGCTGACGGATGAGAAATCCGCCGAGTTCCACGAAAAATGGGTGGTGGGCTACGGGCATGCCTCGGTGGCCGAACATGCCGTTCTGCACGTGGCCGTGGAGAACATCTCCCGCCTGGCGGTGGAGGTGCTCGAATCCAACCGGCTGGCTTCCTATACCGAAAAATCGACCCGCTACCAGAAATGGGATGCGGATGCCTTCCAAATTCCGCCTGAGCTGGACGGCAGCCCGCTGCGCGACAAGTTCATTCAAACCTGCCGGATGCTGTTTGAAACCTACCGGCAGTCGCTGCCCGCCGTGCAGGCGGTGGTGGCCGAGACCAACCCGCGCAATGCCGACGAAAACGACGCCGCCTGGGAGCGCCGGCTGCGCTCGAAATACGTGGACGTGTGCCGCTACCTGCTCCCGGCCGCTTCGCTGGCCAACGTGGGCATGACCATCAATGCGCGCGCGCTGGAACATGCCATCCGCAAAATGCTGTCACACCCACTGGCCGAAGTGCGGGAAACGGGCCTGGAAATCAAACAGGCCGCGCTGGAAAGCGTGCCCACGTTAATCAAATATGCCGACCAGGTGCCCTACTGGCAGACAGCCGAAGTCGAATTAACCGCCGCGGCGGCAAAGTTCGCGCCGCAGGACAAAATGGGCGACTGGTGCCAGTTGATTTCATGCGCGCCCGACGCGGAAAACCGCGTCCTGGCGGCCGCCCTGTACCGTTTCAACGCGGATAGCTATACGCATATATTATCTCACCTTGAGTCCGCTTCGCAGTCAGAACGCGAGGAACTCGCCGCGCTCGCGCTGGCCAAACGCGAAAAATACGACATCCCGCTGCGCGAACTCGAGTACGCCGCTTATACCTTTGACCTGGTGCTCGACCAGGGCGCCTATTTTGAGCTCAAACGCCACCGCATGATGACACAGACCCCGCAGCCGCTCTCCACCCGCCTGGGCTACGCGCTGCCGCGGCAAATGGTTGCAGCCGGCCTGGAAACACCATTCCGCCAGGCCATGCGCGCCGCGCAGGCGTGTTACGAGGAAATCGCGGCGTTCAACCCGCACGCCGCTTCCTACGTCGTACCCAATGCCTTCAACCGGCGCGTGCTGCTGGGGTGCAACTGGCGCAGCCTGGATCACTTCACCGCATTGCGATCAGCGCCCAACGCGCACTTCGCCTTGAGGCGGGTGGCGCAGCGCATGGCCGCCGAGGTGCGCGCCGCTACGCCGCTGCTGGGCAGCTACTTGCGCCCCAACCCTGACGAAACCTGGCAGAACCTGGAACGGGAGTACTTTACCGAAGTGGCGTAATCATCATCAGATCGATTGAAGCGAAATTATGGCTGCATTGAGGCCGGCATGAAAAAGCTGTTTTGGAAAACTGAAGAAAACCGGTTGCGCTTCTTCTGGCGTTTCGCAGCCTACGCGCTCCTGATCATTGGGTTCATGTTCCTCCTGTCCGCGGTTGTGGAATGGGGAATTCGGCCGATTGCCGGCGGTCTGCCGGACGGTCCGCTGTTGCAAATGTTAAGCAGCCTGATCACCACGGCCGCCATGCTGGGCGCCGCCGTGCTGGCAGCCAGGCGGTTGGACCGGCGCAAGTTCGCCGATTACGGATTTCACTTCAACCGTCGTTGGTGGCTCGACCTGGGCTTTGGCCTGGCTTTGGGTGCACTCCTGATGGGCTTGATCTTCCTGGTCGAATGGGGATTGGGTTGGATACAAATTGAGGGCACGCAGGTCAACCGCGCGCCTGCCTGGCCGTGGGGCGCCTGGATGCTCAGCGATGCGGTCTTGTTCCTGTGCGTCGGCATCTACGAGGAATTTTTCACGCGCGGCTATCTGCTGCGCAACCTGGCCGAGGCTTTTCGCACCCGCAGAATCCAGCCCAGGACCGCGCTGCTGCTGGCCTATTTGATCTCCTCATCCATTTTCGGGCTGCTGCACCTGGCCAATAACAACGCCAGCTTGATCAGCACCCTCAACCTGGTCGCGGCGGGACTATTCCTTGGGTTGGGCTACGTGCTCACCGGCGAACTGGCCATCTCCATTGGGCTGCATATCACCTGGAACTTTTTCCAGGGAACCGTTTTCGGTTTCCCGGTCAGCGGCGGCGCGTCTGCCGCCAGCCTGATCGGCATCACCCAACTGGGCCCCGAGTGGACCACCGGCGGCGCCTTTGGCCCCGAAGCCGGCGCGCTCGGCCTGACAGCCATGCTGCTGGGCAGTCTCGCGATTGGCCTGTGGGTCAGAGCGTCGCGCGGCACAGCCGCGTTGAAGACAAATCTGGCGATTTATCCGGGCCTGGCCGCGCCGGTCACGGCCGCGGAAGCGCCCTTGCCGGAAAAAACGCCTCAATCCAGAGATTGATCGGCACATTCAGGGAGGAACGATGACCCGGGACGAGCTGTTACAGCACATGGAACAAAACCGGACCGAGCTGAACGCGCTGCTGGAAGGCGTTCCGGCGGATGCCTTGACCCGACCCGGCGCCTGCGGTGATTGGTCGGTCAAGGACGTGCTGGTCCACATCAGCCGCTGGGAAGCGGAAGTCATCAAGGTGCTGTTCCAGGCACAGCAGGGCGGTAAACCGCAAAGTGAAGTGTTTAACCCGGAATATCTCAAGGTCAACGACCTGTGGCACCAGGAAGCCAAAGACCGCCCGCTGGAGCGCGTGTTGGAGGATTTTTCCGCCGTGCGCATGCAGCTTGTCCGCCGGTTGAAGGATTTTCCCGAAAAAGCGCTCACCAAGCCCGGAAATTACCCCTGGATGAAGCATGCGTTGATCGTGCTGGTGCAGGATATCGCCCTCGATCACGAGCAGGAGCATCTCGAGGGATTGAAAATCTGGCGGGCATCACTTTCCGCATAGGCTAAACGTCAAAGTCAAAATTACCCTCTTGACAAGCTGTTTTCTGTGCTTATAATACTTTTCAATCGAGCAACAAAAACGTTGAAGAGGACGAGTATGCATCGCCCGGACGGCACAGAGAGCAGGAGTTGGTGAAAACCTGCCCGGACAGCGCTGCAGAATGGACCTCGGAGTTGCAGGGAGAACGGCCCAACCGCCCAGTAACCCGCGCCGGAGCTGCCACCGTTATCAGGGCAAAGGGTATCGCGACACGCTCGCCGTACCCGCAAGAGTGAGGCTGGCTTTTCTTCCCCCGGGTGCCTACACCTGGGGATTTTTTTATCGAAGAATCCGGTCAGCCTAACCGGGGTGGCACCACGGACCAGCGTTCGTCCCCATTGGGATGAACGCTGGTTTTTTATTTACGCTGGTTCTTAAACCGGAGGTTAACCATGAAACAAGCCGCGCAACGCATACTCACCGGGCACCGCCCGACCGGCCCGCGCCACATTGGCCACCTGGCCGGAACACTGCTCAACTGGGCCAGCCTGCAAGACAGTCACGAATGCTACTTCCTCATCGCCGACCTGCACGTGCTGACCACCGATTACCTGCACCCCGGCCGGATCCGCGCCAATATCCTCGAGGTGCTGGCCGACTGGCTGGCCGCCGGGATCGATCCGCAGCGGTCACGCATCGTGTTGCAATCGGCGGTTCCCGGGCATACGCAGTTGAACCTGCTGGGCATGCTGGTCAGCGAGTCGCGGCTCCGGCGCGTGCCAACCTACAAGGAACAGGTTCAGCAGCTTCACCTGCAACCCTCGCTGGGGCTGCTCTGCTACCCCGTCCTGCAAGCCGCGGACATCCTGCTTTACCAGGCCGGCGCGGTACCTGTCGGCGAGGATCAATTACCGCACATCGAACTGGCTCGCGAAATCGCACGGCGTTTCAACCAACTCTACGGGCCGCTTTTCCCGGAACCGCAGGCGCTGTTATCCTCCACACCACGACTGCCGGGCATCGACAACCGCGCCATGCACACCTCGTACGGCAACGCGATCTACCTGCGTGATACGTCCGACGAAACCGCGCGCAAGGTCATGTCCATGTACACCGATCCAACCCGCATCCATGCCAGCGACCCTGGCCGCGTGGAAGGCAATCCGCTGTTCATCTACCTGGACACATTCAACCCTGACCGCGATGAAACCGCGGAATTCAAACAGCGCTACCAGGCCGGGAAAGTGGGCGATGTGGAAATCAAGGTGCGCCTGGCCGGGGTGTTGAACCGGTCGCTGGCTCCGCTGCGCGAACGGCGCGCCGAGCTCATGCGGCACCCCGGCGACCTGGAGGCGATCCTGATGGACGGCACGCGCAGCGCCGCTGCCCTGGCGCGTGAAACATTGGCTGAAGCCATGGAACGCATGGGCTTGAGCATGGGACGGAACCTGCGTGTCTCAGAACGGCTCGAAGAGTAACCTGAGAACGTTGTTCGGAAAATTTTTTGTTAACCAGAAATCCAAAAAGGAGAAGATCATGTCTGAGCGAATCCGTTTTTTACTGAACGAAAGCGACCTGCCGCGCACCTGGTATAACATCCTTGCCGACAGCCCGGTGGCTCCATCGCCGGTGCTCAATCCGCAGACCATGCAACCGGTTACGCCCGATTTTCTGACCGTTTTGTTTCCCATGGGCCTGATCGAACAGGAAATCAGCCAGGAAAGATTTATCGATATTCCTGAAGAGGTGCGCGAGATTTACAAATTGTGGCGGCCCACGCCCCTGCTGCGCGCCCGCCGGCTGGAAAAAGAGCTGGGCACCCCGGCGCATATTTACTACAAGTACGAAGGCGTCTCCCCTTCCGGCAGTCATAAGTCGAACTCGGCCGTGCCGCAGGCCTACTACAACAAAATCGCCGGCACGCGCGCCATGACCACCGAGACCGGCGCCGGCCAATGGGGTTCGGCCCTGGCGATGGCCTGCCAGTTTTACGGCCTCGACCTGGAGGTGTACATGGTCAGGGTTTCCTATCAGCAAAAGCCGTACCGGCGACACCTGATCGAAACCTACGGCGCCAAAATCTACCCCAGCCCCAGCGACCAAACCCAAATTGGACGCCAGATCCTGGCGCAGGATCCCGATCACCTCGGTTCGCTCGGCATTGCCATTTCGGAGGCTGTGGAGGTGGCGGCAAGCTCAGGCGGCAAAAAGAAATACGGGCTGGGTTCGGTGCTCAATCACGTGCTGCTGCACCAGACCGTGATCGGCGAGGAAGCGCTCAAGCAAATGGACATGGCGGGCGAATACCCGGATGTGGTCATCGGCTGCGTGGGCGGCGGTTCCAACTTCTCAGGGATTGCTTTCCCATTCTTGCGTGAGAACCTGCGCGGCGGGCAGCGCACGCGGCTTTTGGCGGTGGAACCCGCGGCCGCGCCCTCCCTGACAAGGGGCGTATATGCCTTTGATTTTGGCGACAGCGCCCAAATGACGCCGATTTTCAAAATGCATACGCTGGGACATGATTTCGTCCCCGCGTCCATTCACGCCGGCGGCTTGCGTTATCACGGCATGTCGCCCGCGCTCAGCGCCCTGTATCATGCCGGCCTGATCGAAGCCAGGGCGGTGCAGCAAATCGGGATATTCGAAGCCGCCGTGCAATTCACGCGGACGGAAGGCATCCTGCCGGCGCCCGAATCCGCGCATGCCATTCGGGCGGCCATCGATGAAGCCCTGCAGGCAAAACTGACCGGCGAAAAGAAGGTCATCCTGTTCAATCTTTCCGGGCACGGACATTTTGATCTATCCGCCTACAACAGCTACCTGACCGGGCAGCTTGAAGATGATGTGCTGCCCGAGGAACAGATCGCCAACATTTCTGCCCGCTTGCCGCAAGTGAGCATTGTGGCCTGAATCAAACCGGCGTTCCCCGAGGATGGGAGCGCCGGTCAGGTTGATTACGCTTGCGCTTCGGTTTCGCCGATCAGGGCGATCAGAGCGTGCTGGTTCACCAGTTGCGACGAGACCGAGCCGGTGGCAGGCCAGCCCAATTGCCCCAGGGTGTACCCCCCAATCCAGGGCACGCCGGGCAGCACGGACTGCAACTGCTCGTAGATGAGCCTGGAACGCCCATCCAGCAGCGTCCGCCAGGCTTCATCCACCAGCAGTATGCCTAGCAATGGCGTAGCAGACCCCAGCGAGCGCATGGCCTCATCGGCAGCCGTTTTCAGCGCAGCCTGGCAGACGACAGGATCGCCAACCATCAGGTGGGCCATTTTGCCCTCCGCAATGCGGGAGTTCATGCGCAGGTTGCCGTCCACTTCCACGCGCAGCGGGCTGCGCAGCAGCAACTGTTTTGGCCCGTCCATCTCAATGCCCAACGGGTACAGGCGCACATATTCGGAAAGCGGTGGCGAGAACCAATCCTTTTCCGGGTACCCCAGCACTTCGGAGAACGCCGCAGCCGGCGATTTGTCGTCCAGGCTCTGCACCCACAGGTCACGGACGCGGGTCACCTTCCACAGCCAACCGGTATCCTTCCAGCCGTGCGCCTGGCCCAGACCCAACCGGAGCCGGCCGCCCAGGAAAAGCGCTGAGAGCGCGCCGCTGCCGGAATGGTTTCCGCCAATGCAGACCGTCCGGCCGCTGCGGTAATCGCCGCTGGCCAGACCGCCGGCGACATGCAGGTTCATTTGATCGATGGATTCGCACAGCAGGCTGGCGTCGCCATTCACCCCGTCCGCGGCCAGCAGGATGCCCTGAGGGGTTCCGGTTTGGCTGCGCACGGCGCGCGCCAGTTGGGTCGCCACGCCGTGGCCATCCTGCGCGAAGTTGGCCCACCAGTTGATGGTGGCTCTATAACCGCTGCCCGCGATCAATGCCACGCCAACCGTTCTCGGCTGCTCCCCTTCGGCGGAAAGCGGGCAGGTGGTATGGAGTCCCCACACGGGCACATTGCCCAGCAGATTACCGGCAGCCTGCAAAACATCCGCAACGGTGAAATCTTGCGCCACAAACAGCACGGCCAACGCCGGGCGGCTGTTGCCCAATTGGTCCAGCGCATTCTGAACCGCCTGGCGGGCGGCTTCACGTCCATCCCAGTGGCGGGCAAAACCAATCACCGCAGACTTTGTCATCGCCTGTCCGCCTACCCTTCTGCCACCGGCACGGTGATGTGGAAGGTGGTGCCAACGCGGTACTCGCTCTCGAACCAGATCTTGCCGCCCTGCATTTCAACCAGCGAACGGGTGATGTTCAACCCCAGGCCGGTGCCCGGCGCTTCGCGCGTCTTCGGGTCTTCGGATCGGAAGAACTTTTGGAAGATCTTCTTCTGATCTTCTTCCGCGATGCCGATGCCGTTGTCTTTCACCCAGATATGCACAACCTCGGCAGCGCCCTGCGCATCCCACTGATTGGCAGTCCGTTCGGCGCCCAGCAGAATCTCGCCGCTCTTGTCGGTATATTTATTAGCGTTGCTCACCAGGTTGACCAGCACCTGGGTCAGGCGCACGCGGTCAGCCCATAACAGGGGTAGGCCCTGCGGCAGATCGATCCTGAGATTCTGACTCTTCTCTTCGATTTGTTTGCGCGTGGAACGGTAAATCTCTTCCACCACATCCGCCAGCTTGATGGCCTTGAAGTCCAGGCGCATGCGCCCGACTTCGATCTTGGATAGGTCGTTCAAGTCGGAGATGAGCGTATTCATGCGGTCAATGTTTGCGCGGATGGTGGATAGGAAGTTGGTCTGGGCCTCGTTGATTGGCCCCACCGCGCCGACCGCCAGCAGCTCGGTGTAGCCCTTGATGGACGTCATCGGGTTCTTCAACTCGTGCGCCACAAAGGAAACGAATTCGCTCTTAGCCAGGTTGGCCGCCTGCACTGCGGCGTAGAGCTGCGCATTGGCAATTGCGATCGAGGCGTGGTCGCTCAGGCGCAGCAGAAAACTCACCAGTTCCTCGCTGTACGGATCAGCCTGGGCCGATTCAAGCAGGATCAACCCCGTCGTGGCAGTCTCGCGGCGAATGGGGATGACCGTTTGGACGCGCGCGCCTTTCAGCAAACCGCCGTCGCGCGGCACGGTGAGCTGGCGCGGCGAGCCGCTCTCAACCACCTGATCCAACTGGAATTGATCGGAGGGCATGCGCCCTTCCGTGAAGGTTTCCAATTCGTTGGAATAGCCCTGCGAGGCCATGATTTGCAGGCTGCCTTCCTGGACCATCACGATCAGGCCGGCATTCGCGCCGGACTGGCGCATTGCCCATTCCAGCGTGATACGCATGGCGCGCGAAACATCCAGGCTGGTGTTCAGTTCGCGGTCAATCCGCTGCATCACCTGCAATTCTTCCACGCGCGCCGTCAAAGCCTGGTCGGTGTTGGTGTACAGGCGTGCGTTCTGAATGGCCACGCCGGCCTGTGCGGCAAAGGCCGAGAGCAAATCCTGGTCGTCGGCCGTGAACGGAAGCCCATCACGCCGATTGATCACCTCGATGACGCCAATTACCTTTTCCTTCACCATCAATGGGATGACCAACAGCGCGCGCGTGATAAAGCCGGTTTTGTGATCCGGTTCCGAGAACCAGTCCGGCGATTTTTGCACGTCGTTCACCATCACCGCCTGACGGCTGCGCACCGCTCTTCCCACAACCCCGGAGCCCGCCGGAATGCGCTGCCCAACCAGGCTTTCGGCAACCGCGCCAACCGCCACCGAAATCAACAGGTCATCAGTCTGTTCATCCACCATGAACAGGCTGCCCGCCTCGCAATTGAGTATTTCGACCGCGTTGTTCAGGATGGTACCCAGCAAGGGCTCCAAATCCAGCGTGGATGTCAATTTGCGGGTCACTTCATTCAAGGTGGTCAATTGCCGGGTGCGGCGCTCGGCTTCGCCCAGCAGCCGGGCTTTGACAATTGCGCCCGCCACCTGGTCTGCGATCGCCTGCAGCAGCCCCAATTGATCCTGCGTGTACAGGATGCCCGGATCGCGGCTGGCCAGGCTGAGCAGGCCAATCGTTTCCGCCCCGGCGTTCATGGGTACGCACAGCCAGGCATGCAGGTCGCTTGTGCTGGTCAACAGGCCACGCCGCTGCGCTTCTAAATTATAATTTTCGGCCACAGACGGCAACCTTTGCCGCAGCACTTCGTATTCCAGGGTGCGGTTTTCTTCCAGCGGCTTGTTTTCCTTGTCGGTCACGCGATCATTTTGCTCCACCACGAATACCGGCATCAACTCAGAGCGGATGGGATCGTTCAAGATCAATGAAAAATCGTCCGCAGAGATGATTTGTGTGGTCTGGGCATAGATCAACTCGAAGATATCATCCAATGAGATTGTGACGTTCACACCCTGGGCTACCCGCGTCAAAACGTTCATCTCGTGCACGCGTTTTTCCATGCTCGAGACCACCTGGGCGCGTTCAATGGCCAGCGAGGCCTGGTCGGAAAGCGAATCCAGGTAGCTTAGATCGCGGGTTGTGAACACCTCGCCCGAAAGCCGCCGCCCGATCGCGATCCAGCCCATCAAGCGCTGGCGACCCTGCAACGGCACAAAGACTTGCGCATCCAACAGGGTGATGCGGGGTGTTTCAGGCACCAATGCGGAGGGCAGCGATTCGCCGGCATTGATGTACAACGGCGTTTTTCGGCTGCCGAGTGCCTGCACCAATGCACTGCCCTTGGAAAAGCGCAAATCGCTGGTGCGTTTCCCGGCCGTGTCCTTCGCGGCGATATACTGATCCGTAAAAGGATCCAGGACGAAAATGTGCACACGCTGTGGTTGCAATGTTTCGTCAATATAGCGGCGCAATACTGCCAGGATCTGGGGCAATTCCACCGCGCTGGTCAATTCGCCCGAAAATGTCTTCAAACGCTCCTGGAAAGCCTGCTCGCCCCGGAAGAAGGTGCGGTCCAGCATCCGTTCCAGGCGTTCGCGCAGCGGCAGCAATGCCAGCGCCAGCGCGAAAATCACAATGCCGGAAATAAACGGTGTGGACGGCTTAAGAGCCCCTTCCGCGGCGATGCTCAAACCGGTGACCAGCAACGCATACCCAAGCGCGATAAGGATTGCCAGCGCCCCATACAACACGCCGCGGCTGACCACAAAGTCGGCCTGAATACGGTTGTGCCGTTGGATGGTGTAGCCCGCCACCAGCGGAAAAATTGCCATGGGAACCATGAGCAATGGCGTGAAGGTGTTCCCGGACCAGAATGGTACGCCCAGCAGCCAGCCGATGATTAAACCGAACGAAAGCAAACCACCTAACACCAGCCAATGAAGCTGTTCGCGCTCCACCGGAGAACCCGTGCGGAAAGACCGCCGGGCCAGAATGCCCAGCGCGGCCAGCACGCCCGCAATGGCGGCGCCCAGTAAAAGGTTTAACCCCAGTCGAGAAACCTGCGGGTCGTTGCGGCTGAAAAAGGCAAAGGCGGCCAGCAGCACCGCGAGGATGTAAGGCACATAGCGCAGGCGCGGCCGGCGGGCAATCCAGGGGAGCATCCTGGGAAATAAAACCGCCACACTCAGCATACCTGCCCCACAAAAAGCCATGGCCAGGTACCACAACCAGGAAAATGCGTGCGTGGTGTATAAATCAAACAAACCCGCCGTACCCACCGCCACTGAAGCCATGAAAACGCTGAACGCACGGCCGCTGGGCGAATTGCGCCGCATCAGGAAAAACCAAACGCCGGAAGCCAGCAGGATCAGCCCGATAACAAAGGGGATGTAGAAGTACATGAAACGATCTGACGCCGGGAAGCTGGATAATTGGACGTCAATAGACCGTTCCTGGCCGCCGGCGCTCACCAGGGTCAAATTGACCGAATCGCCTGGCCGAAACTCTTTGAGCGCAGCGGTCACATCCCGGCTGGAAGCAACGGCAACGCCGTTGATGCCGGTCAAGCGGTCGCCGTTGCTTGCGCCTTGCGCCTGTGCCGGCCACTCGATGGAAGCCTGCGAGGGTTTGGCCCCATTCACCAGCAGACCGGGTTGCAGCAGCGCGCCGATGAAGGGGCTGGAATACCAGCGAACAGCCAGAATCGGGTAAGCGACAAAGGCAACCAGCGTTGTGAGCAGGTAGATGAGGACCAGCAGTTGCGGCAGCCAGACTTGCGACGGTTGCTGTTTGAATGTTCGAGGAGAGGTCAATCGCGCTTCAGCCATTCGGTTTATCTTTCAGCGTTTTTGGATCCTTGTTTTCAATAGCGCGTTTCTTCTTGCGAATCGCGCCGGCATCCAGCTCGACGGGGAGTTGGGTTTTATTGAGCAGTTGCAGCAGCACCCTGACGCGCTCACTGCCGGCCACGCGCAAATCAAAAATGGCCTCGTATCCGGCAAATGGGCCGTCATGGATGAAATCCTCATCCCCGCTCTTCAAACCCTCAAACAGCTCGCCGCCGGCTTTGGATATTTCCCCCACGCGCTGGCGAATGGCGTGGATCAATGAATCGGGCACAACCGCGGCTTCGCCGCCAAAGGAAACCAACCCGCGGGCCTGCGGCATCCATTGCAGCGTGGAAATGCCCAACGCTTCCAGGTCAACGCGCACGAACATATACCCGGGGAAGTAGGCCTTCACTTTTTTCGCACGCGGATTGACCGTTTGAACCCGGACGCGCGGAAAAAAAACTTCGATTTCACGCGAGCGCAACTGCTCCCAGAGGAAATCTTCTTTATTCGGATGGCTTTGAATGGCGTACCAGAAAGACGGCATACTTTCCTCTACCCGGAATGCGTCTACGCTGTATTATAACAGCCGGACTTTGAAAACTTTTCGCGCGCGGGCTTACAGAAATGTTGGGTTAGCCGCCCGCCGCTTTTCAGTTGGTTAACAACAATTCAACCTGTTTTCTGCGCTCTATTTTAAGCTTTTTCCGATATACTGATTATGAATAAATCCGGTCATCAATGCTCACCTGAAATGGTGGCCTATGAGCTTTTCCGATCTCTCCGCCCGTTACTATCCGGGGCATGACCCGGAAATCAACTGGCCGTTGGCGCGTTATCTGCCGCCGGTCCGCGGCGGCATCTGGAGCGCCTGGCTGAAGGCCAATCTTCCCCCCGGCAGCTGGATCCTGGATCCGCTCGGGTCGCATCCCGCGTTGGCGATCGAAGCGGCGCGCGCCGGCTACCGCGTTCTTACCACCATCAACAACCCCATCCTGAGTTTCCTGTTGGACGTTCTTGCGCGCAACCCGGCCCGCGAGGATTTTCAGGCGGCGCTGGTGGAACTGGCCGATTCGCGTCGCGGGGATGACCGCATGGAAACGCACATTCAATCGTTATACATGACCCTTTGCCCCGGCTGCGATCAGGCGCTGCCCGCACAGGCCTATCTGTGGGCGCGCGACGCCGAGATGCCTTATGCGCGCGTGGTCAAGTGTCCGCGCTGCGGTTTCAACGGAGAAGCGCCCGTCACCGATTACGACCTGGGCCGGCTGGCGCTTTCCGGCCGCGACGCGCTGCACCGTTCGCGCGCCATAGAGCGGATCGGCCCGGCGGATGAACCGCAGCGGGAAGCCGTGGGCGAAGCCCTGAAGACGTATGCGCCGCGCCCGCTCTACGCGCTCACCACCCTGATCAACAAAGTAGACGCGCTGGCCCTGCCGGCAGCCAAACGCCAGCTCGCCCAGGCATTGCTGATCTCGGTATGCGATGCCGCCAACACGCTCTGGCCGGTCGCCGGTGGCCGCAGCCGCCCGCGGCAATTGGGCATTCCGCCGCAATACCGCGAAAACAATCTCTGGCTGGCGCTCGAAAACGCGGTGAATGAACTCAGCAGTGTTGCCAGTTCCATCTCGATCACGACCTGGCCCGATTTACCCGCTCCAACCGGCGGGATATGCCTCTTTGCCGGTCGCGCGCGCAACCTGCTGCCACTCCCAAAGGAGATCAAACCCGGGGCTGTGATGCTGCTATTTCCCCGTCCCAACCAGGCCTTTTGGATGCTTTCGGCGCTCTGGGCGGGATGGATCTGGGGGCGGGATGCCGTCCAGCCGATGCGCAGCGTCCTGGATCGCAAGCACTACGACTGGTACTGGCAGACCTACGCCTTTCACAGCGCGCTTGCCGCGCTGGTGCGCAATCTGGGCGCGGAAACGCGCTGGTTCGGCGTCATTCCAGAACTGACCCCCGGCCTGCTGCTGTCTTCGCTGACCGCCACGCACTGCGCGGGACTGGAGTTGACCGGGATGGCCCTGGAGGCAGAAGAATCGATCATCCAATTGTCCTGGTCGCCTGCCGGCGCATCCCGGCCTTCCGGACGCAAACCCGATGTTATCTACCGCCAGGCCGTCCGCGAAGCGCTGCAAAAGCGCGGTGAACCGGCGGCCTATTTGCCGTTGTATACAGCCTGCCTGACCGCCC
Source organism: uncultured Longilinea sp. (assembly GCA_937863945.1). Lineage (GTDB taxonomy): Bacteria > Chloroflexota > Anaerolineae > Anaerolineales > Anaerolineaceae > Longilinea. The sequence goes on along the minus strand of CALMIB010000505.1, from coordinate 190 downwards.
AGGCTGCCGAGAAAAGCCTGCCCGGCGAGATCAACGCCGTACAGGTTGACCTGCTCAGCCGCGTGCAGGCTCAGCTCTCGACCATCTTTTCAGACCACGGCACGCTCGTCCACTTCCCTGGCCCTTCCAAAAGCGGCGAGGGCGGCCAATGGTGGCTGAAGGGCAACCCGGAAACCGAAGCGCCGCTTTC
>CALMIB010000504.1 GCA_937863945.1 uncultured Longilinea sp. | reverse complement strand
AACCGGGCGGCCAGATGCGGCGCCAGCCGCGGCACCGCCCGCGCCCACCAGCAGCAGCCGCGCGCCTTGCAGAGCTACGCCTGCATTGCGGGTGATGTCGGACACCACGCCCAGCCCGTCGGTGATGTCGCCGCGGATGAGCACGAAAACCACCATGCCGAGCAGCCCGGCAGCCGCCGCGAAGACCAGCCCGCGCGCCGGTTTCCAGTGCAGCGCTGCCCACAACAGGCCGGCGCCCAGCACGCCCAGCCATGCGCCGCGCGACGCGGTAAACACCAGCCCGATGGCCAGGATGGCGACCGCGCCCCAGGCGAGCATACGCCGGCCGCTTCCCTGCGCCATCAGCGCCAGCCCGACCGCCAGGAACAGGATGCCCTCCAGGAAGGTCGCCATCGAGTTGGCGACCGGCTTCCAGAACGGGAAGGCGGGGAAGATCGCTGCGACCGCCTGCGCGGCCCGGTCGATCGGGCCGATTTTATCGTCGTAGGCGATGTGGCCGGCCTGGGTGATAAAGTAGAGTCCGGCCAGCGCGCCGAGGGCGGCCAGCACGGCGGCAAAGGCATCCCAGCGACGCGCGCTGCTGGCTGCGCGCGAGAGAAATCCGTACAGCACGGCCATGCCGGTGAAGACAATCAGCGTTCGCAAACCGGATTGCGGATCGTAGGTCACCGCCAGCCCGGCGGCCGCGGAGAGCCAAAACACAATCAGCGGAAGATCGAACGGCGCGAAGCGGACCGGCTTCACGCGCCGGCTCCCATCGTGCGGATGATATTGCGGCAGCGTTCGATTTGCTGCAAAATGTGCGCGCGCTTGCGAAACTCCAGGGTCGAACGCACCAGGATGTAGCCAATGGACAGCCCGCCCAGCGCCATGATGCCCGGCGGCATGAACCGTATCCAGCCTGCGCCGGGCTCAAAGATCAGGTGGCGGTTGAGAAAGTAGCCCACGCCCAGCACCAACAGGCTGACAAAGGCCGCGCGCGCCCAGGCCTGCAGCGTTTGGGTGAGCTGTCTCAGACTGATGAGCAGTCCGGGCAATTGCTGCGCGGCCGCGGCGACGCGGCTGTTGCTTTGCACATCGCTCAATTGCGTTTTCAGGTGATCCAGGTTTTCCTGCAGGCTCTGCAACCAGTCGGGATGGTCGCGCAGGCGGTGCTCGCTGCCGCAATAGGAGCAGACGTAACGATCCGCACCGGCAGAGACAAGCGTGCCGCCACAGTTGGGGCAATTCAGGGTGATTAACGGGTTGGGCAAATGCACTCCAATCGGAAATCGGCGCGCGACTGCATCCCTGCGGGAATCCGTTGCGCCAATCCAGGAAAAGCTACCTATAATAGTATTAGCACATTGATTTGTTGGCCACTCTGATTCTAATCCGGTTTTCTTCTCAATGAAAGCGCATTCTTATCTCCAGTGGGAGGGAAACATGTCCAAGAAGCATAAAGATGGCGACAAGCCGCATCCGGATGGCAAGCACACCCGACAGGTTGAGCCCGACCATCTTACGCCGACGGCCTTGCACATGAGCACCCCGGCCGTAGCGGAAGAACAAATCTTCCTCACCAAGAAATCCTATGAAAAGGAACTGGCCCGCCTGCAGGTGGAGCTGGTCAAACTGCAGGAATGGATCCGCGCCAGGGGATTGAAGGTGGTGGTGATCTTCGAAGGGCGCGACGCGGCCGGCAAGGGCGGCGCGATCAAGCGCATCACCGAAAGCCTCAACCCGCGCGTCTGCCGCGTGGTGGCGCTGCCCACGCCCACCGAGCGCGAGAAAACGCAGTGGTATTTCCAGCGCTATGTTTCACACCTGCCGGCCGCGGGCGAGATGGTGCTGTTCGACCGCAGTTGGTACAACCGCGCCGGCGTGGAACGCGTGATGGGCTTTTGCACTGAGGATGAATACCGTGAATTCCTGCGCTCGGTGCCGGAATTTGAGCGCATGCTGGTGCGTTCGGGCATCATCCTGATCAAATACTGGTTCTCGGTGAGCGACCGGGAACAGGAAAAGCGCTTCCAGGCGCGCATCGACGACCCCACCAAGCGCTGGAAGCTCAGCCCGATGGACATGCAGTCGCGGGCGCGCTGGGTGGAATATTCCAAGGCCAAGGACGAAATGTTTGCGCACACCGACATCAAGCAAGCGCCCTGGTATGTGGTCAACGCCGACAACAAGATGTGCGCGCGCTTGAACTGCATCCGCCACCTGCTCAGCCTGATCCCGTATGAAGACCTGACGCCCGAGCCGATCGTGCTGCCGCCGCGTCAGGCCGACCAGGGCTACGTGCGCCCGCCGATCACCGACCAGACCTTTGTGCCACAGGTGTACCTGCCGGAAAGCAAGGGCGAAGATCAGGATTGAACCGGGGGGTTAATTCTCCCAGTCCGCCGGGTGATAACGGCGCGTGCGCTTGACGGCGGCGCGCCGTTTCTTTTCGTCCACGCGCGCCGCGGATGCAGTCACGCTCGGGCGGGTTTTCTTGCGCTGCTTGGGCTCCACCAGCGCCTTCTGCACCAGTGCCACCAGCCGCTGAATCGCGTCCAGGCGGTTCTGTTCCTGGGTGCGGAAGCGGCGCGCCTCGATGATCAGGATACCCTCTTCGGTCACACGGCTGCCGGCCAGTTTGATCAGGCGTTCTTTGACTTCCGGCGTCAGCGCGGCCGTGGCGCGCACATCCCAGCGCAGTTGCACGGCCGTGGCGACCTTATTGACGTTCTGGCCTCCAGGCCCGGCTGCGCGGATGAAGTCAAATTGCAACTCGC
>CALMIB010000503.1 GCA_937863945.1 uncultured Longilinea sp. | reverse complement strand
TTGTAGATCATTACCATGCCCTTGTCAACCGCTAAGCGCGAGTGGCTGTTGATGACGCTGACTACAACGGATGTGCCGCGCACGCTGGCGTCGCCGTTTTGCGTGTGCACCAGGAAGGTGCTGTCTTTACCGCGCAGCGGAACCACGTTGTGTTCGGTGGTGCCGGCGGTTTGATCCATGACGACCTGCAGCACATTGCCCTGGGCGCCGTCGACCACCGCTAACGTCAGGTCGGCGTCCGCGCTGAGCATGGTGCGGCTGCCTTCATAGAAAACCAGCGTGGCGGAGGAGTTGGCGCCGGTGCGCAGGCGGTCGCCCGCGTACACCAGGTCGCCTTCGGCAAGCGGCTGCCATTGCGAATCGACCAAAACTTCCACCTGGCCGGTCAGGTCCATGGCTGTGGCGGCCTGAACGTTCCGGGGCGAACCGGTCATCATCACGGCCGCGAAGGCGATCAGCGCGACGGCGACCGCGGCGAAGGCCCAACGGCCTGCCGGCGCGGCGAAGATGCGCTGATACCAGGGTGTGCCTGACGGCCGGGCAACCGGAACGGTGGCCTGGCGCGCGGCGAACAGGATGCGTTCTTTTTGGACGGGCGCGTTCACCATTTGCGGATGGGGCAGCGCGCGCACGGCTGTGGACAGGCGGATCAATCCCACCATTTCTGCGGAATCTTCCGGCAACTCATGCAGGACATCCTCGAGCGGCGTGCCGCTTTCGATGGCGTCCAAAGAATGTTGCAGGAGTTCGTCGGGGTCATGCATAGGAAACCTCCCAGTTGGCGAGCAGATCGCGCAGCGCCAGCAGCCCGCGGCGTTGAAGAGCCTTGACGGCATCCTGGCTGCGGTTGATGGTTCGGGCGGCTTCTGCGATCGGCATCCCCAGCACAAACCGCAGGATGATCACATCCCTTTGGTCTGCGCTTAATTGTTCCAGCGCGCGGCGGAGTTTTTCTCCGTTGAGTGAATTTTCCACAGTGTTGTGAACTTCACCTGGTTCCACGAGCTGGTTCTCCTTCATTTCAAGTGATTCTTCGTGGTGGTTGGAGCGGTAATGATCAATGGCGAGGTTGCGGGCGATTTGGAATAGCCAGGCTTCAACCGGCTTCCCCTGAGGTTGATAGTTCGGCAATCCACGTAACATGCGCAAGAAAACTTCGGCCGTAAGGTCTTCAGCGGTTTGGGCGTCGCCCACCCGGTAGAAGAGGTACCAGTAGATATCCTGGTGGCATTGCTCATAAAGTTCCCCTGCGGCTGCGCTGTCTCCGTTTTTTGCGCGGAGCGTGATGTCCGTCAGGTCGATTTCGGGCATGTTCTCTTGGTAATGCGGCCCTTTCCACCGCTGTTAACAGATATAACGGATGAAACGACAAAAGGAGTCGCGCAAATGCGAAATTAGCGCCAACGGCGCATTTTCCGGCTGGCGCGGAGCAATTTTACCAGCCCGGGGCCGTCGTAAAGCGTGATCGGTTTACCGCGCACCCATTCCACGGCCTGCGGGGTGAAGCTGCCAGTGGTCATTAAAAAGCCCCGGCTGGCGGCTTCATGGTGCATTGCGCCGAAAAAATCGCGCACCACAGGCTCCCCCACGCTGGAGCGGTAGCGTTTACATTGCACGATCCATTTACCCTGATCCTTAGTGTACACGACCAGGTCGACGCCGTGGTCGCCGGTTTTGCCCACACGCCGGACTCGGTGGCCAAAACCACGGAAGAATGCGGCCATCAGCTCTTCAAAATCAGACGGCGAGAGCGCCTGCAAATCCTGCACACTGCGCGCGGTGCGCAGCGCACGCCAGACGTCGCGGTTTTGCCACCATTCGAGGCCCAGCAGAGCCCCACTGGCAAGCACGCCGGCCGCCAGGAATGCCGCGACGTTCCAGGGCTGCGGTAGGAGGCCGAGCGGCGCGAGGCGATTGACCAGCAGCGCAGCCCCGGTGGCGGCAAACAGTCCCCACAGGACGAGAAAGTTGACCAGACCGCGGCGCAGCGCAACGGGGAAGCGTTCGCCGCGCCCGCGCCGCCAGCCGCGCAGCGCGGCCAGCAGGGAGAGCGGCCAGAAGGCAAACAACATTTGCAGCAGGGGAAGCAGATCGCGCATGATGGGAAGCAGGCTCCTGTGGGTGCGAATGGGATAAAAAATATGTTCTATTATACTGGATGAATGGGGTTGGCGACCGGTCGAATTGCAAATTCGGGCAGCCGATGGGAAGAGAATCA
>CALMIB010000502.1 GCA_937863945.1 uncultured Longilinea sp. | reverse complement strand
TAAGACTTTTTATAGTTTTCTATGAAACGATCGCCAGCCCAATTTGTGGACGCGCGTGGCATGATTCTGGCAACATGGGCCACAAATTGCCCCGTTGGACGCGGTAAATTGAGCTCAGCGCAGGAAAAATCAATGACCCGTCAATCACCCTTTGCTTTTTTCAGACCGGTAAATTTTAAGGTTACAATCCTGTTTTGGCTATTGCACGAATCGATCAATTGTGCTAAAATCCAAACAGTAAATATACGGTCTCCTTATATCAATACCCCCATATATGGGGGTAGTATTATCAAATAAGGAGACTTTTCGATTAAGGCAATCGCTATGGCCAGGAGGGGAAAACATGCGCTGCCCTTATTGTCAATACGACGAATCAAAGGTACTGGATACCACCCACGATGCCCGTGGCGGTGTCCGACGCCGGAGAGAATGCGAGAAGTGCCACCAGCGCTTCAGCACCTATGAGCGGCCCATTCTCGCGACGCCGTTATTGGTCAAGCGGGACGGCACGCGGGAAGAGTTCGACCGTGAAAAATTGACACGCGGTATTCGCATCGCCTGCGCCAAACGGCCGGTCTCCGCTGCGGAGATCGACCGGCTGATCGGTGAAATCGAATCCGCTTTGCAGCAGATGGGCCGCGCCGAAGTTTCCTCCCGCGTGGTCGGCGACATGGTCATCGCCGGCCTCAAGAGACTCGACCAGATTGCCTACATTCGGTACGCCATCGTTTATTTGCACCTGGATGATTTACAGGCCATCCGCACGGAAATCGATCGATTACTGGAAAGCTAGAGGAGGTTATGATGACAAGTTCCGCACAAACCCAACATGGCATTCTGCCCACCCCGCCCCTGCCGGATGACCTCCCCGCAGCGATTCTGACCGATAATGCCCGCCAGGTGCTGATCCGCCGTTACGTGCGCCGTGGAGACGATGGCAAACCCGTCGAAACCGTCGAGGAAATGTTCTGGCGCGTGGCCTATCACATCGCCGCCGTCGAAAGCGCCTGGGGCACCGACGTGATGGCGCGCGCGCGCGATTTCTACCACCTGCTCTCCTCCAAGGCATTCTTCCCCAATTCACCCACCTTCACCGGCGCCGGCACGCTGCTGGGGCAACTGGCCGCCTGCTTTGTCCTGCCCATCGCCGACGACATGGGCCGCGCCTCCAACGGGATTTTCCAGACGCTGCGCGACGCCGCGCTCATCCAGCAGACCGGCGGCGGGAATGGGTTCTCCTTCTCGCGGTTGCGCCCCAAGGGCAGCCTGGTCAAATCCTCCGCCGGTCAGGCCACCGGCCCGGTCGGCTTCCTGCGCGTCTATGACAACGCCTTCGGCGAAATTGCCCAGGGCGGCACGCGCCGCGGCGCCAACATGGCCGTGCTGCGCGTC
>CALMIB010000501.1 GCA_937863945.1 uncultured Longilinea sp. | reverse complement strand
GGTGCGGCGCATTGCCGCGCAGGAACTGGCCAAGGGGCGCAAGGCCAAAGAAGCGGTCAAAGCCGTGCGCAACAAGCTGCACCAGATCGGCGGCGCCTACCGGGAAAACCCCATCGACTATGCGAAGCTCACAGGCGAACTGGCCGGCCTGCCCGCCCGCCTGGATGACCCCGCTCTGCAGGCATTTTGCCGCCGCGCCATGCAGCAGCACGCCTCCACCCGCGAGCGCCTGCCCATCCTCGAACAGATCTTCAGCCAGGCGCTGGCCCCGCTGGCGCCGGTCAAATCGCTGCTCGACCTGGCCTGCGGGCTCAACCCGCTGGCGCTGCCGTGGATGCCGCTGTCCCCAGACGCGCCCTATTACGCCTGCGACATCTACAGTGACCAGGTGGCATTCCTCAACCGCTTCCTGGCGCACACCGGCCGCCCGGGACGCGCCGAACTTTGCGACCTGACCGCCGAACTGCCCGCGCAGCCGGTGCAGGTGGCGCTGTTGCTCAAGACCATCCCCTGCCTGGAGCAGGTGGATAAGGCCATCGGCCCGCGCCTGCTGGATGGCATCCCCGCTGAACACCTGCTGGTTTCCTTCCCGGTGGCCTCGTTGGGCGGGCGCGGCAAGGGCATGCTCGAGAACTACGAAGCGCACTTTATGCAATTGACTGTCGGGCGGAGCTGGCGTATCCGGCGGTTTGAATTCAGCAGCGAACTGGCCTTCCTGGTCAGCCGGGAGGGATGAGCCATGCCCGCCACCGACCCGATCCAGCCGTTGGTGAACGAACTGCTCAACAGCCGCAAGTACCGCGCGTTGAACCTGCCAGCCGAGACCGTGCGCGACCTGCTGGAGCAGGAACTGCCGCGCCACCGCAACAGCAAGGACGCGCTCAAAGCGGTGCGGCACAAGCTGCACACCATCGTCGCGCCTTACCTGGGAGATCCCGATTACGACCAGGTAGCCACCGACCTGCGCGCCGCCAGCATCGCCGGTCCTAAAGCCTTGCGCGCGGCCTGCGCCGGGGTGCTCGCGGCGCACGCCTCCACCCGCGAACGCCTGCAGGTATTGGACGACTTCTACCCGCGCCTGTTCGCCGTCACCGGGCAGCCCGGCAGCATCCTCGACCTGGCCTGCGGGTTGAACCCGTTCGCCTGGCCGTGGATGGGGCTGCCGGCCTCAACGCAATACCACGCCTACGATATCCACGCCCCGCGCGTGAGCGCCATCAACGCCTTCTTCGAAACGCAGGGTCTGGCGCCGCTGGCCGAGGTGCGCGACGTGCTGGTCCGCCCGCCCGAAATCGAAGCGGATGTCGCTTTTCTCTTCAAGGAGGCTCACCGCATGGAAGAACGCGCGCGCGGATGCAGCCGCGCCTTTTGGCGCGCCCTGAAGGTCCGCTGGCTGCTGGTGTCGCTGCCGGCCGAAAGCCTGAGCGGCAAATTTCAACTGGCCGAGCGCCAGCGCGCGTTGGTCAACCAGGCCATCGGGGATGCCGGTTGGCCGGTCACCGAGCTGACCTTTGGCGCGGAAATCGTCTTTTGCATCGAGAAACCCCATGACGCGTAAGAAAAAACGCACGCCGCCGCCCGTCGCCGCGCCCGCGCCGGTTGAAACCGCGCTGGCGCGCTTCCAGCCGCTGCTGGCAGCCGGCGATTATGCCGCCCTGCTGGCCGAACTGGACCGTCCGCTGCACCCCGCGCTGCGCGCCAACCCGCTCAAATGCGATCCCGCCGCCGATTTGCCCGCCTGGGCAACGCGCTATGGCTGGCAGCTTGAACCTGTGCCCTATTGCCCGGACGGCCGTTGGGTGAGCGCGGCTGAAACGCCGATCAGCGCCACGCCCGAGCACCGCCTGGGTTTTTATTACATCCAGGACGCCGCCTCGATGCTGCCGCCCGAACTGTTCGATTTCAACGCCGCGGTCGCGCCCTTGATCCTCGACCTGGCGGCCTCGCCCGGCGGCAAAACCACGCACCTCACCGCGCGCACCGGCGACCGGGGGCTGGTGGTCGCCAACGATTCCTCGGCCGAGCGCATCACCGCGCTGCGCATCGTGCTTGCGGCATGGGGCAGCATCAACAACGCCGTCACGCACTTCCCCGGCGAAAAGTTCGGCGCCTGGTTCCCGGAGACCTTCGATTACGTCCTGTTGGATGCCCCCTGCTCGATGCAGGGCATCCGCACCACCGAATCGCACCCCATGCGCGCCATCAGCGAGCGCGAGATCCACTCGCTGGCCGCGCGGCAGGCGCGCCTGCTGGCCTCCGCCTTTGGCGCGTTGAAACCCGGCGG
>CALMIB010000500.1 GCA_937863945.1 uncultured Longilinea sp. | reverse complement strand
CGAATGTTAGTGCAATGGAAAGACAGGTGTCGTTCGTCTGCACCGTGTATTCAATGTCCGGCAGGGGCGTGGCCGACGGCTGAATGGTGTTGGTGGGGGTGATGGTGGCTGTCAGCGTCACCGTGGGCGTCAGGCTGGGCGTGGGTGTTGGCGTGGGTTCAACCACCTTGCCGGTGCCCTGCAGGATGCCGTAAACGGCTCCCGCGCCGATGGCGATGAACAGCAGGATCAATACCAGCGCAATCGGCAGGGTGATGGTCAACTCTGGCAGCCGTGGGCTTTTCACCGCCGGTGTGCCGCTTTTGGCCTCCGGCGCGCTGGCTGCCGTGAACGTGCGCCCGCAAACAAGGCAGCGGGTGGCGTTATCGTTCAGGCGCGTCCCACAGGTGGGGCAAATTTTGGTCTTGGGGGGTGTATTTTCTGGGCTCATAGTTTGTTTTCACATGAATAACCGGGGAAATCCCCGGTCAATTGGGATTATACCATAACCAAAATTCAGTCAAGGATGAGCGGACAGGGGACAGATGCGCCGGGGCGCTGGAATTGTGCCGTAAACCGTGTTATCCTCGACAGGTATGCAGCCAACCAGCCTGTACATCCACATTCCTTTTTGTCAGCACCGCTGCGCCTACTGCGATTTTAACACGTATGCCGGCCTGGAAGCGCGAATCCCGGCCTACGTGGATGCATTGTGCCGTGAAATTGCCTGGATGGGCGCATCCAGCGGCGAAAAGCTGCCAGTTCACACGGTCTTCTTCGGCGGCGGTACGCCGACGCTGCTATCGCCGGATCAGGCCGAGCGCATTCTGAACGCCTGCCGCGAGCATTTTTCGCTGATGCCCGACGCGGAAATCAGCATGGAAGCCAACCCGGGGACGGTGTCGCTCGAATCGCTGCGGCGCTTGCGTGCGGCCGGGGTCAATCGGCTCAGCTACGGCATGCAATCGGCCCATCCGGACGACTTGCGCCTGTTAGAGCGCATCCACGATACCTATGACGTCATCCGGGCGGTCACCTGGGCGCGGCAGGCTGGCTTTGACAACCTGAGCCTGGATTTGATCTTTGGGCGGCCGTTCCAGAGCCTGGAACGCTGGCGGCAGACGCTGGAGACGGCCCTGGGGCTGCATCCAGAGCATTTGTCGCTGTATGCGTTGACGGTCGAGCACGGTACGCCGTTTCAGACCTGGGCGCGGCGCGGGCTTGTGCCGCTGCCGGATGACGACCTGGCCGCTGATATGTATGATTTTGCCACCGATCGCCTGGCACAAGCCGGTTTCAGGCAGTATGAGATTTCCAATTGGGCCCGCGAACGAGGCGGGAGAATCCTGACTTGTCAGCATAACCTGCAATACTGGCGGAATCAGCCTTACCTGGGCCTGGGAGCCGGCGCGCACGGATACCTTGCCGGTCATCGGACGATCAACGTCGCGGCGATCCCGGCTTATATCGAGCGCTGCCGTGTCATGCCTGTTGGTGCAGCCTTTCCGGTTGGACCGGCGACCATTCAGGCGCAGCCCATTGACCGGTGGACGGAGATTCAGGAGACGATGATGACCGGCTTACGGCTGACCACGGAAGGCGTGCCGGCGGCTGCTTTCGATGCGCGCTTTGGGATCAGCCTTGAGCGCGTCTTTGGTGGTGACATCGACCGGTTGATCCAACAGGGGCTGCTGGAATGGGCCAGTGCACCGCGAGCCTTACGGCTGACCCAGCGCGGGCGGCTGTTGGGCAACGCGGTATTCAGGCAGTTCGTCGGGCGCGAAAAACCAGCGGATCTGGGCATTTAACGCTGAGATATTTCCCCGGAAGACGCTGGCCTGGCTGCTCAGGAAACGATCACCTGCGTGCCGTAGCCAGTCTTTTCGATGGTTTTTTCGTCTGTTACCGGCGTGCACCAGCGGAAGATCCAGCGCGCCTCTTCCGGCTTCATGTTGATACAGCCGTGACTCATCATCATGCCGTAATTGGTGTGCCAGTAGGTGCCGTGAAAGGCCACTCCGGTTTCAGGAACGAAGAAAGATGTCCACGGCACGCCCGGCAGTTCGTAGGCATCGATATCGGCGGTCACGCGCCCATCCCCCATGTGCTTGGAAGGCATCTTGGATTGCACCCGGAATTCGCCCACGGGGGTCTGGGTTGGAATATACCCCGGCTCCGGTTTGCGATTGTCCGGCAATCCGGAGGAGATTTTGGTGTGTAAAACGACCTTGTCATATTCGTAGGCGATAACTTCCTGGCGCGCAAGCGAGACCTCGATGCGCTTTTTCTCCGATGGAACATTCGGTGAAATCGGGGATACCTCTTCGGGTGGAATAATGTGCATGTGCGCGGCCGGAACGGCATATTCGATTTCCAGCAGTTCATCCTTGAGCTTGTACCAGGGTTCGCCGTCGGGCCCCTCGACCAGACCGGTGATCCAATGGGTTGAGTCGTAGTACAGCCGGTAAACGGGTTCCCAGGCGGTTTTCTGGCGGATGAGGTAGGCCTGGGTGAGCGGCACGCTCACCTCGGCCAGTACGCTAACCGGGTCGGGATCGGCAGCCGCGGAATTCAGACGGATTTTCACCGGCTGGGTGTAGGCCGAGTGGATGTAGCCGCCCCAGACGCGGTACCACAGCGGGTTATAGCCGGGTCCGTATTCGGAGATGACTTCATCGTAAACGTTCACCAGTTCGTCGCGCGTGCGCTGGTAGAGAATGCGGCTTTTATCATCCGGGCGCGAGTACACGCTGACCGAATGGGTCGCGATGCGGATCAGGCGGTTGGGGTCAAGGTCATCGCCGCTGCCCTGGAAGGGGCGGTAGGCCAGCCCGGTCAACGAGAGGCCGGCCAGTTTCAAAAAATCGCGGCGGGTCATTTTTGAATGGGTCATGGTTCGATTATAAGGGATTTTTATTGGTTTTTTCTTAATAATTTTATCATCTGCGCTGCTTTCAAGCCGGGCCAGGATGCGTTATAATGGAAATGCACCGGGGATGACAGGCTTCGACGGAGGAGGCTGGTCCCGGATTGCGAGCCGAGAGGTGCCGACCTCGTAAACTCAGCACAAAACCTTAAGTGCCAACCGCACTTCCTACGCTGCTATGCCCCTCGCTGCATAAGCGAGAGCATTAGCCGCATGACCTCCGCGTGAGGTCACGTCTGCCCACCCCGCTCCCTGGCCGGTGGTGGAGCGGGCGCCACAAAGCCACGGGTGCCGACCGGACTGCCGTGCTCCGGTCGAAAGAGGACTTTCGGGTCCCAGCGGCTGGCGGGTGGCCCGTTTTGCCTGACTTCAGGTCGCCCGCGAGATGAAAGCCAGGCTACGCTCGTAGATATTCGCGGGTCTAATCTTTCGGACGCGGGTTCGATTCCCGCCATCTCCACCTGATTTGGCAAAAAGCGGCCTCTGCGGCCGCTTTTTGTATCCGTATTACTTCCCGTCTGGCGATTTGAAGAGGGCAGCTGCGCGGACGCTCTCGACGGGATAGCGCCCAACGGCAGTTTCGTCGGACAGTACAAAGCCATGATAGGCCTGTTGCAGCGCGGCAAACAGGACGGTAATTTCAGAGCGCGTGGGGGTTGGCTTTTCGACCATGTGCTCCAGCACCTGGCCGGCCAGCATGGCAGGCATGGGCAGGGAGGCAGCAATTTCTGAAAAATGATGTGCGGCCGCTGCCATGCCGACCAGGCCTAATTCGGCGCCCAGGTCGCCGCGGCACAGCCAAACCTCGTCCGCTTCCATCGCGACCGACTGCGCATCTTCGACTGCCTGCCTGCGCTCCAAATTGGCAATCAGGTAAATCGTCGCGCCGATCTGTTTGCGGTATGCGATCATTTCCTCAACATCTTTGACGTAGGAAAGGGCATAGCGCACGAACGGATATTGCTGCGTGGCGGTTATGACAGCCTTGTCCTTTTCGCCCAGGCCTTCGGCGCGAAATCCGGATTGGGAGAAGGTGATCCCTTTGTGCGCGGCGATAGGTCCGCCCTGGGTGACGCGCGCCAGGATGAAATCCGGTTCGATCTCCTCGATCTCCAGCAGCACTTTGGCATCATTCAGGCGCAGCTCGCGGCTGGAAACCGGCGCGGCGGCGAAGAAATCGCTGTGTGGCACGGGCAGAATGGTCGAGGTGGGGCTTTCGGCCGCATGCATCAGCCGGACGCGCTGGCCTGAGCTCAATTCGGCGGACGGGAGCCAACCCAGGCGCCACTTACTGCCCTGCAGATCCACCACCACCGGCAGCGAAAGCCTGTGCAGATCGAAAAACGCGCGCAGTCGTTCCACCCAACCAACAACATCGGCGACTCTCATATGTGAGCTATTCAGGCGGAACTGCGTTGCACCGGCCGCGATCATGGCCTGCCAAATGGATTCATTGGAACTGGCCGGGCCCAAGGTTGCGATGATGTCATAGGTCATTGAGGATTACACCTGGCAAATGATGCCCTTGAGGTAGGCGCCTTCGGGAAAATTAAGCGCCACCGGGTGGTCGGCACCCTGGCGCAGCAGGTCGAGGATGCAGGCGTTCACGCCGGCATCCAGGGCTGCCCCGGCGACGATCTTTTGAAACAACTCGGCGGATATGCCGCCCGAACAGGAGAAGGTTGCCAGCAAACCGCCCGGATTGAGCAGCTTGAACGCCAGCAGGTTGATATCCTTGTACCCGCGCGCGGCTTTTTCGGCCTGCGCGGCGGTGGGGGCGAATTTGGGCGGGTCGAGCACGATCAGGTCGAACTTGCGCGCGCGGTCGCGCAGGTCGCGCAGCACGTGAAACACATCACCCTGCAACCATTCGGTTTTTTCAGCGGGCAGCGCGTTGGCTGCCAGGTTTTGCCTGCCCAGTTCGAGCGCCTCGGCCGAGGCATCCACCGAGAGCACGTTGGCCGCGCCGCCCCGCAGCGCGTACAGGCTGAAACCGCCGCTATAGCTGAAGCAGTTGAGCACGCTGCGCCCGGCAGCCAGTTGGCCGACGCGCCGGCGGTTGGCGCGTTGGTCGAGGTAAAAGCCGGTCTTCTGGCCGGTTGCCAGGTCGACGGCGAAGGTCAGCCCGTGTTCATGAATCCACAGCGGGTTGGGCGGCGGCGCGCCGCGCAGCACGCCGGTGCGGTCGGGCAGCCCTTCGAGTTGACGCACATCCACGTCCGAGCGTTCATAGATGTTCTCCACGCCGGTCAGGTCGGCCAGCAACCCCACCAGCAGATCGCGGCGGAGCTCGATGCCGGCGCTGAGGATTTGTACCACCAACCAGTCGGCGTACCGGTCAACGACCAGGCCGGGCAGACCATCCGATTCGCCGTGGATCAGGCGGTAACTATCCGTTTCACCGGGTGAAACCACGGCGCGCCGCAGCGCGAGTGCTTTTTCGATGCGCGCGCGGAAGTAATCTTCGTTTACGGCCTCGTCCGCGTCCCACGTCCACAGGCGCGCGCGAATCTGCGATGCCGGGCTGTAGGCTGCCCGCCCGAGCCAGTCGCCGCTGGCGTTGCGCACCTCGACGGTATCGCCGGGCTGCGGGTTGCCGTTGACCTGGCCGACCGCGCCGGAATAAATCCACGGGTGCCGGTGCAGGACGGATTTATCCCGGCCAGGTTTGAGGATGAGCGACTTGCCGCTCATCCTTCCACCAGTTTGCGCAGTGCAGCTTCATCCAGGATGGGCACGCCGAGTTCGCGGGCTTTTTCGAGCTTGGAGCCGGGCGCTTCTCCCACCACCAGGTAACTGGTCTTCTTGCTGACGCTGTCGGTGACCTTACCGCCGTTTGCCTGGATGTACTCCTTGATACCGTCGCGGGAAAAGCCCGGCAGCATGCCGGTGACGACAAATACCAGGTTCTTTAGCGGTTGGCTGCCGGCCGAGGCTGCGGCGCTCGCGGCGACGCTGGGCCATACGCCGGCAGCTTTGAGCTTGGCCAGCAGGCGCTGGTTTTGTTCGCGTGCGAACCAATCGACGATGGCGGCGGCGATATTCGGACCAACGCCTTCGATCTGTTGCAATTCGTCCGCTGAGGCCCGGCCCAGCGAGTCGAGGTCGGAGTAGTGCGCTGTCAGATCGGCCGCCATGACCTCACCCACGCCGCGAATGCCGAGCGCGTTGATCAGGCGGGCCAGCGGCTGCTGGCGGGAATTCTCGATAGCCTGCAGCAGGTTGTCCACTTTTTTTACGGCAAAGCCTTCCAGCTTCAACAGGTCATCGCGCCTCAGTGTATAAATATCGGCCACGTCGCGCACCAGGCCTTCGCGGGCAAGCTGCTCGACAATCTTGATGCCCATGCCGTCGATATTCATCGCGCCGCGCGAAACGAAATGCTCCAGGTTGCGCACCAGTTGCGCCGGGCAGGCCGCGTTGACGCAGTACCAGGCCACTTCGCCCTCGAAATGCTCCACCGGCTGATCGCAGGCCGGGCAGGTTTCAGGCGGCTGGTAGGGCCATTCCTGGCCGGTGCGCGCGTCCGTTACCGGGCCGATCACGTAGGGAATCACGTCGCCGGCGCGCTTGAGCATCACCCGGTCGCCGACGCGGATGTCCTTCTCGGCGATGTAGTCAAAATTGTGCAGGGTGGCCTGTTTGACCACCACGCCGCCGATTTCAACCGGCTCGAGAATGGCGTATGGCGTCAGCACGCCGGTGCGCCCGACGTTGACGCCGATGCCGTTCAGCCGCGTGGTGACTTCGCGCGCCGGGAATTTGAAGGCGATGGCTCCGCGCGGATCCTTGCCGACGAAACCGAGTTCGGCGGCCAGGTTCAGATCGTTGATCTTGATGACCGTGCCGTCCACTTCGTACGCCAGCGTGTCCCGTTTTTCGCCGATGGCCTGGCAGGCAGCGATGGCTGCTTCCAGGTCGGGTTGCAGGCTGATCTCGCCGGCCACCGGAAAGCCGAGCGCCTTGAGATACTGGAGCAGTTCCCATTGTGTGGCCGGGGTGGGTCCGTCGGCGGCAACGATCTGGTACACATACAGCGTCAACGGCCGCGAGGCGGTCAGCGCGGGGTCAAGCTGGCGCAACGAACCGGCGGCCGTGTTGCGCGGGTTGAGGTAGGTTTTTTCGCCGGCATCCTGCAGGCGGCGGTTGAGCGCGTCGAAATCTTGCAGCGTGATGAATGCCTCACCGCGCACGACGAAATCATCGGGAACACGCGGGCCGTCGGAATTCACCGGGATGCGCAGCGGCAGCGCTTTGACCGTGCGCAGGTTGGCGGTGATATCTTCGCCGACCTCGCCGTCGCCGCGCGTGGCGCCCTGCACGAACACGCCGTTGCGGTAGGTGAGCACGACCGTCAGCCCGTCGATCTTTGGTTCTACAACGAAGTTGGCTGTGCGCGCGCGCTCATC
Source organism: uncultured Longilinea sp. (assembly GCA_937863945.1). Lineage (GTDB taxonomy): Bacteria > Chloroflexota > Anaerolineae > Anaerolineales > Anaerolineaceae > Longilinea. The sequence goes on along the minus strand of CALMIB010000500.1, from coordinate 3,223 downwards.
CACCTTGATGATGCGCTCCATCCAGGCGCGCACGCCGTTGGCATCGAAGGCATTGGCCAGGCTAAGGATGGGCGCCGGGTGGCGCACCTTGACAAACCGGTCGAGCGGCGCGCTACCGGCCCGTTGGGTGGGCGAATCGGGCGTGATCCATTCGGGATGATCCGCTTCGATGGCTTTCAGGCGTTCCATCAGGCGGTCATATTCGGCATCGCTGATCAACGGCGCATCCAGCACATGGTAGCGGTAGTTGTGATAATGGATTTCCCGGCGGAGGCGTTCCAGTTCCTGCTGCAAAGGCGCGGATTCTTGCATAATGACCATCCTTGTCACCGGGTATTATAGTGCAAGTTGCCGGTTGGCTCAATTTTCCGGCCCAATCAGGACATTCATCGCATTGTAGAGTATCATATTCTTTGCTACACTTGTTTTTATTACAATGGAGGTTTCTATGAATGCAGGCAAAACCATAGCCTATATCATTGCAGCCATTTTGATCCTCTTTGGCGTGCTGTTTATCTGGGCGACCTTCAGCCCGGAAGGGAATACTGGTTGGCTGGTGGTGGGGATCATCAGCGTGGCAATTGGATTGGGCCTGATCTTCCTGGCCGGCCGCAAACGCCCCGGCCTGGAGAAACAGGATGTGAACGTGAAGATCGATTTGAGCGGCGATGTTAACCTGGATACGCTCAAGTGCAAGTCCTGTGGGGGGACTTTGACTTCGGAGAACATTAAACTGGTTGCGGGAGCTCCTTTCGTGACCTGCCCGTATTGCAATACCACTTACCAATTGACCGAAGAACCGAAGTGGTGAGCCAAAACCCAGGGAGGGTGAAGCATGAAGCATTACCGTTGGTGGGGAATCCTTGCGGCGCTGTTGTTGCTGGTCACGTTTTTGCAGCCGGCTGCCGCGCAAGCCTATTACTTCCAGGTTGAAGAACAAACTGTAAACTTCTACATCGATGCGGACGGAACCGCGACGATCGAGTATATCTTCCATTTTGCCAATGAGCCCGGCGGCGCGGAGATGGAATTTGTGGATATCGTCATGCCACAGGATTCACGCTGGAGCGTCAACAATGCCACCGCGGACCTGAACGGCAACCCGATCACGAAGATTGACATTTCCGATTATGTTCCCAACGCGGTGATGATTGACCTGCGGCCCAATGTAATCCAACCCGGTGAAAAGGGCGTGGTGGGGTTCCGCATCACCGGCGTTAAAGATGTGCTCTACACCGCTGATGGGCAAATCAACAACGAAGACTACGCCAGCTTTCAATTCCAGCCAAACATGTTCGAGGCGGGCACGGTGACCGGCAGGACCAAAATGACCGTCACGCTGTTCCTGCCGCCGGGCATGAACCAGGACGAACCGCGCTACTTCACCCCCCAGGGATGGCCGGGCACCAACGAGCCTAACGAATCGGGCTTCGACAGCGCCGACGGTGTGTATTACCGCTGGTACAGCGAGGACGCCAGCACGCTGGATTCTTACATTTTTGGCGGCACATTCCCGGCCCGCTTGATCACCGACGCCAGCGCCATCCGCAGCCCGGAGGAATTCAACCAGGCGCCGGTAATCAGCGTTGGCGGCGACACCAGCAATAACATCATAGGGATCGTCTGCTGCGCGGGATTTGGCGCGCTCTTTATCGCCATTTTCTACGCATCAATTCGCGGCAACCAGAAGCGCAAATTGCAATACCTGCCTCCGAAGATCGCGCTGGAGGGGAACGGCATCAAGCGCGGCCTGACCGCCGTGGAAGCTGCCATCCTGATGGAGCAGCCGCTGGATAAAATCCTGATGATGATCCTGTTCTCAGCGCTGAAAAAGGGCGCGGCGGAAGTTGTCACCAAGGAGCCGCTGAAACTCAAGCTGGCCGTACCCCTGCCCGCGGATTTACGTTCCTATGAGACGGAATTTCTGCAGGCGATGGATAAACCCACTCCCAAGGAGCAGCGCGCCGCGATGCAGGAGATGATGATTTCCCTGGTTAAGAACGTACAGACGGCCATGAAGGGCTTCAGTTCCAAGGAAACCGTCGCGTACTACAAAGATATTATGAAAAAAGCCTGGGAACAGGTTGAGAGCGCTGAAACCCCGGAAGTAAAGGTTCAGAAGTTTGATGATGCCATGGGCTGGACGATGTTGGATGACAAGTTCGGCGACCGCACCCAGAAAACCTTTGGCAGCGGCCCGATCTTTGTGCCCAACTGGTGGTGGCGCTGGGAACCGAGCGTCCATCCCGCCAGCTTCGGCGGCGGCGTCGCCACGTCGGGCGGCGCGGGGAGCGTTCCGAGCAGCTCGTCCGGTGGAGGCGGCACGACCATTTCGCTACCCAGCCTGCCCGGCGGTTCTTTTGCCGCTTCAGTGGTTGGCGGGATCGAGTCGTTCTCAGCCGGCGTGGTGGGTGACATCACCAATTTCACCGGTGGAATTACCAACAAAACCAATCCAATCCCGGTCAGCAGCAGCGGCGGCAGCTATCGCTCAACGGGCGGCGGCAGCGGCGGGCGTTCGTGTGCCTGCGCGTGTGCCTGCGCGTGCGCCGGCTGCGCCTGCGCCTGCGCTGGAGGCGGGCGGTAATGACCTGGCCGGAGACACTAAAATCTGCATTGTCTTTCGCCGGGGGGCGCGGCATAATCGCGCCGCCCAGGGCAGGCGTGTATCACTTTTTGCGCGAGAACTCTGAGGAAAAAGTACGCGCCCACCTGAGGGTAAATCCGGATGGAAGCGGGATGCTGCTGGTGAACGCAGCGAGGGTGTATCACTTCAATCCGTCCGCGACCTTCATGGCCTACCTGGTACTGACGCAAACGCCGCGCGAAAAGGCGATGAAGAGCTTGCTGCAGGCGTTTAACGTCAAACGCGAAGCCTTGAGCGCGGATTTTGACCAGGTGGCGGCGCGGGTGGAGGGCTTGCTTGCGCCTGACGGGCCCTGCCCGGTGCACGAGATGGACCTGGAGATTTTGCCGCCGTTTTCGGTGAAACCCAACGCACCGTACCGCATGGACCTGGCGCTTTCGTACCAGTGCAACAATGCCTGCTCACATTGCTACAATGCCCGCGCGCGCAATTTTCCGCAGCTCACCACGCCGGATTGGTTCAAAATTCTCGACCAGCTGTGGGACTTGGGCATCCCGCACGTGGTTTTCACCGGCGGAGAACCCACCCTGCGCGCCGATTTGCCGGACCTGATCGCCCCCGCCGAGCGAACCGGCC
>CALMIB010000499.1 GCA_937863945.1 uncultured Longilinea sp. | reverse complement strand
TTGAGTTAATTGATGCTGGACGCGCAGTAATTTGTTAATCTGATCGCCCATGTGAACCGGCACACGGATGGTGCGGCCCTGGTCGGCAATTGCGCGCGTCACCGCCTGCCGGATCCACCAGGTGGCATAGGTGCTGAATTTGTGCCCGCGGCGGTAATCAAATTTCTTGGTCGCGCGGATCAGGCCGATGTTTCCTTCCTGGATCAGGTCAAGGAAGGGAACGCCGCGCCCCATGTATTTTTTGGCCACGCTGATCACCAGGCGGGAGTTCGCGGTGATCAGATGTTCGCGCGCCATCCAGCCATCTTCAATGAGGCGGCGAAGTTCGGTCCGGCGGCGCAGGCTCACATTTGCCCGTGCCAGTTCTTCGCGCGCCATCCGGCCGCGTTCGATCCGTTGCGCCAGTTCCACCTCTTCTTCAGCCGTCAGCAGGGGAACCCGGCTGACTTCTTTCAGATAGAGGCCAATTGTGTCATCCGTGTCGATGTTTTCAAGGTCATCTACCTGCGCCTGGCGTTCCGTCTCTTCACCATCGCTTGTGATTAATTCATCTTCGCTCGGTTCTTCCAGGTTGGTGTCATCCTCAACATAAGGAACGCCAGCACTCATGAGTGCAGCGAAGGCCTCTTCCAGTTGCTCCATATCATGTTCAGCATCTGGAAAAAAATGCAAGATGTCATCGATGGTTACAAATGTCTTTTGCCGGCCCAACTCGACCAGTCGGGCGATTGCAGGATATTCATCGTCTTCTTCATCGACAACATTAATTAAAGGATCATCCATAGATTTGATCGTTGCCTCTCTATAGCATCACAGAACCCTGTGTAATTTAAGATACTGGTCAATTCAGAATACACAGTTTAGGTTCAAAATTCAATACCCGCAATAACTTTTTGGATGGGTATTTCCCATTTTGAATTCATCGAAAACGCGGCATTCCAGAATGTTAAGGCCTGATTTAATTCCTGACTCAGGGCAAAAAAAGCGGACGCCACAAGATTGCTGTCCATTGTGGGAGCGTCCGAAAAATCGCCACATGACACTATACAACAAATTGCATGCCCAAGTCAATAGTTATTAAATACTCTAATCTAAAATTAATGTCAAAGTGTTTACTTTTTTGGGAGGGTCGCTAAAATGATTAGGTGCAACTGATCTGGCATCCGGTCATCGGTTGCTTCCCATTTCTATATCATTTTCAATTGAAAACGGAGGTGCTATGGACATTCTGGGGCTTTCCCGGCACGGACTGACGACTGCCTTCGAGCAATGGGCGATCGTTGGCGTATTGATCACAGCCTTCATCAGCCTGTTGTATGCCTGGTTGTTGCGGAAAACCGTACTAAAGCACGATACTGGCACTGCGAAAATGCAGGAAGTGTGGAATGCTATCCGTCTTGGCGCGGACAGTTATCTTTCCCGTCAATTGCGAACCATATTACCAGCCATCCTGTTGTTGGTGGTGGCGCTGTTCTTGTCTGTTTATGTAGTCGAGCCATCCGTGGAGGCTGTTGAAGAATTCGGTGATCAAGCCCGCACGGTAATGGCGTTTGGGCGCGCAATTGCGTTTGTTGTGGGGGCAACTTTTAGCATGGTGGTTGGCCAGTTGGGCATGCGGATGGCCATCCAGGCCAGCATCCGTTCAGCCTCGGCGGCAAAACGTTCCTTCAATGAGTCTCTCTCCATCGCCTATTATGCCGGCACGATCACCGGCATGCTGACTGACGGCCTTGGCCTGTTGGGCGGCACGGTGATTTTCATCATCTTTGGCCGGGCTGCACCGGATGCGCTGTTGGGATTTGGTTTTGGCGGCACGTTGATCGCGTTGTTCATGCGGGTTGGTGGCGGAATTTACACCAAGGCAGCCGATGTCGGCGCTGACCTCGTCGGCAAGGTGGAGAAGGATATTCCGGAGGATGACCCGCGCAACGCAGCGGTAGTGGGGGATTTGGTTCGTGACAATGTGGGCGATT
>CALMIB010000498.1 GCA_937863945.1 uncultured Longilinea sp. | reverse complement strand
CGATGGGGGCGGTTAGGAACGGCGAGATTTTATCATGCCTTATGACGGGTGTCAACAAACTGTGAGACTGAGTTCACATTGACTTGCTGTTTGACAAGTGCTATCATCTTATGACATCATTTTCTTTATTATTCCGCACCTTAACATCATTTCAGGAGTCATTATCATGAGCATTGATTTTATTTTTCGTTTAATTGGCATGGTTGTCTTTTCAATTTTAGGCGTGTACTGGGGCACGCACCTGGGACGCCTGGCGGTTGGCCCGGCTGTCACTAATTTTTCCGTCGAGCAATACGCTTTCACGTTCGGCCTGGTCGGCGCGCTGGTTGGACTGATCCTCACGCCGTTCGTCACCACCCGGCCGATCCGCGCGCTGCGGGCGTTGCTGGGGCGAATTTCAGCGCAATCCCTTTTTGCCGCATTTGTCGGTCTCATCGCGGGGCTTCTGGTCGCCGCGCTTTTGGCATTCCCCATCTCACTGCTGCCGGATCCCTTTGGCAACATTCTGCCGTTTCTGGGCGTGCTGATCTTCGGCTACCTGGGCGTTTCGGTGTTCGTAATGCGCCAGGCGGATCTGTTTGGCGTCATTTCATCCCTCAGCGGAAAGGGCGGCGCTGCTGTCGCGGAGATGCGCGGTCATGATGGCTCGATGAATTGGGCTGACAGCCGCACGATCCTGCTGGACACCAGCGTGATTATCGACGGACGGATCGCCGATATTGCCCGCACAGGCTTTTTACCCGGCGCACTGCTCATACCGCATTTCGTTCTGGCCGAGCTGCAATACATCGCCGACTCGCCTGACAGCCTGCGCCGCCAGCGCGGCCGGCGCGGCATGGAGGTGCTGTCTTCGTTGCAAAAGGAGCCCACTATCCCGGTGCGCCTGACCGATATTGACGTGGAGGGTGTGCGCGAAGTGGACGACAAGCTGGTGATCCTGGCGCGCCAGTTGAAATGTCCCATCCTGACCAACGATTACAATCTGAATCGCATTGCCGAATTGCAGGGCGTGACGGTGTTGAATGTTAATGAACTGGCCAACGCGGTCAAATCGGTGCTGCTGCCCGGCGAAACCTTGGGCATCCGCGTCATCCAGGAAGGCAAGGAATCCAACCAGGGCGTTGGCTACATGGATGATGGCACCATGGTGGTGGTTGAAAACGGCCGTGATTACATGAACCAGGAAATCCCGGTGACGGTGACCAAGGTGCTGCAAACTGCGGCCGGGCGGATGATTTTTGGCCGTCCAGAAGAGCGCGATCGATAATTGAGAAAGGAAAGCCGCGATGACCTTGAAAATTTATAACACGCTCACCCGCCGCAAGGAAGAATTCGTCACACTGGAACCCGGAAAGGTGCGCATGTATGTCTGCGGCCCGACGGTTTACAACAATGCCCACGTTGGACATGCCATGTCGGCCCTGGTGTTTGATATCATCCGGCGCTACCTGGCTTTTCGCGGTTACACAGTAATCCACGCGATGAACTTTACCGATGTGGACGACAAAATCATCCTGCGCGCCAAGCAGCAGGGCGTCGATCCATTCCAACTGGCCGAAGGCTATATTCGCGAATATGAGCAGGACCTCAAAGACCTGAACGTGCTGCCCGCCAGCATCAATCCGCGCGCCACGCAGGAAATTCCGCAAATCATCGTGATGATCGAAGGATTGATCGAGCGCGGGTATGCCTATCCCGCGGAAGGCGACGTTTACTTCCGCGTGGAGCGGGATGCTGATTACGGCCGGCTTTCCGGGCGGCGACTGGATGACATGCAGGCCGGCGCGCGCATCGAGGTGGGCGAACAAAAAGAGAATCCGATGGATTTTGCCCTGTGGAAGGCTGCCAAACCGGGAGAACCCGCCTGGGACAGCCCGTGGGGAAAAGGTCGTCCCGGCTGGCACATTGAATGCTCGGCGATGAACCTGCACCATCTGGGCGAACAGATTGACATTCACGGCGGCGGCAACGACCTGATTTTCCCTCACCACGAGAACGAAATTGCCCAGACTGAGTCGCTAACCGGCAAACCCTTCGCCACCTACTGGGTGCACAACGGCATGCTGCAATTGGGCGGCGAGAAGATGTCCAAATCGCTGGGCAACCTGGTGACGATCGAGGACTTCCTGGCCAGACATAGCGCGGATACGCTACGTTTCATGGTGCTCAATTCCGGCTACCGCGGTCCGTTGACCTTCAACGAGGATGTCATCGAACAGGCCGAGAAAGGCGTGGAGCGCCTGTCTTCGGCCCTGAAACCGGCCCTGCCCGGCGTCAAGGGCGCGCCGGAGGCCAGCCTGGCGGCGCTGCGCGGGCAGGTGGAAGCCAGCGAAAAGGCCTTCATCGAAGCCATGGACGACGATTTCAATTCGGCCGGCGCCATGGCCGCGCTGTTTGAATTGGTGCGGGCCATCAACCAGGCGCGCGCCGACGGCGCGACCGCCGATGAACTCCAGCCCGCCCAGGGCCGCCTGCAGGAATTGGCCGGCGTGCTGGGGCTGACGCTGCAAAAAGCGCACAAAAGCGGCGGCGAGGCAGGCGCGTTCATCGATCTCCTGCTGGAAGTGCGCGGTGCATTGCGC
>CALMIB010000497.1 GCA_937863945.1 uncultured Longilinea sp. | reverse complement strand
GCCCGCCTACATGGAAGGCCTGATCATGATCGGCCTGGCGCGCTGTATCGCCATGGTGATCGTTTGGAATGAGCTGGCCAAAGGCGACACCGAGTATGCCGCCGGACTGGTGGCCTTCAATTCGATCTTCCAGGTGCTTTTCTACAGTGTGTATGCTTACGTGTTCATCACCGTGCTGCCCACCTGGTTCGGCCTGCCCAAGGGCAGCGAAGTGAACATCCAGATTGGCGAACTCGCCAGAACGGTCTTTATCTACCTGGGCGTCCCCTTCCTGGCCGGATTCTTCACCCGCCTGATTTTGGTAAAGGCCAAAGGCAAGGACTGGTACTACAGCAAATTCATTCCCAAAATCAGCCCCATCACGCTCATCGCGCTGCTATTCACCATCCTGGTCATGTTCAGCCTGAAGGGCGAGCTGATCCTCAAGCAACCCATCGACGTGGTGCGCATCGCCATTCCGTTGCTGGTGTACTTCGTGGTCATGTTCCTGGTCAGTTTCGTCATGGGCAAGGCGGTCGGCGCCGATTACAGCAAGACGGCCACGCTCTCATTCACCGCCGCCAGCAATAACTTCGAGCTGGCCATCGCGGTGGCCGTGGCGGTCTTCGGCATTTCCTCGGGGCAGGCCTTTGCCGCGGTGATTGGCCCGCTGGTGGAAGTGCCGGTGATGATTGGGCTGGTCAACGTGGCCTTCTGGTTGAAACGCCGGCTGTTCGATAAGTCGGTAGCTGCAACTGTGGAAGCATAAGCAATAATTTCATCAAAAATTTATTGGAGGGAAGCATGTTGAACATCAAAATCCTGGGCGGGGGCTGCGCCAATTGCCGGCGGTTGGAAGCGCTGACGCGCGAAGTGGTGGCCGACCTGGGCATCCAGGCGGAGTTCTTCCATGTAACCGAAGAGGAAGAAATCTATGCCTATCCCATCCTCTCCACCCCGGCGCTGGTGGTGGACGAGCAGGTGCTTTCGTCCGGCCGCATCCCATCCAAAGCCGAAATCGCCGGCTGGCTAAAGAAGTAAGAGAGAAAACTGCGGAGAGATAACCACGGAGACACGGAGTTCACGGAGAAGAAAGATAGAAAGAGTAATACGGATACCTGATCAAGGAAAAATTTGTTATCAGTAGGTTTTTTCTTCTTTGCTTCTCTTCTTACACTCCGTGTTCTCCGTGTCTCCGTGGTGAAATTCCTATGGAAAATATTCTATCAATATTACTGGATTTGCTGCACGCCGGGTGGCTGAGCCTGCTCGACTACCTGGCCGCGCATGTGTTGCTGTGCCTGGTGCCGGCCTTCCTCATCGCCGGGTTCCTCAGCGCGCTGCTGCCCAAGGAAGCCATCACCCGCTACCTGGGTCCGCGCACCTCAAAGTGGATCAGCTACCCGGCGGCGGCCTTTGGCGGCTTTGTGCTGGCGGTGTGCTCCTGCACCATCCTGCCGCTGTTTGCCGGCATCTGGAAGCGCGGCGCGGGGCTTGGCCCGGCGGTCACCTTCCTGTTCGTCGGCCCGGCCATCAACATCCTGGCGCTCACCTACACCGGTGCGGCCATCGGCTTTGACGTGGCCTTTGCCCGCCTGGTGCTCTCGATCGGGTTCGGCATCCTCATCGGCCTGATCATGGCCCGGGTTTTCCGCCGTGAGGAAGCCGAGCGCAGCAAAGAGATGCAAAAGAACGGCGTCTTCGACCAGACCGCTCGCGTGCGTCCGGCTGTGTGGGCCATGCTGGCGCTGCTGGTGCTGGTGCTGGCAGCCGGCACGCTGCAAATCGACCTGCTGACCCAACCCTTCGCCGAATTGCGCCTGCCCTTCGCCGCGGACGGCGCGTTTGTCGCCGGGCTGACGGCCGCCGGGCTTTCGCTGCAGGGTGCGGCACTCATCTTCATGCTCGTCCTGATCGGCCTGCTGGCCTGGAAGGGCTTCGAGAAGATCGACGACGGCTTCACCGGCTGGACGCTGGCCGCGTTGATGGCCATCGCGCTCACCATTCTGATCGCCGCGCCGGTCGAACAGGCCGGCAGCCTGGCCCTGGGCCTCAACGGCCGCCTGATCGCCGAATTCCTCCTGCTCGCAGCCATCGGCTGGCTGGGCGCAAAACAATTCAGCCACGACGACCTGACAAACTGGATCTGGGAAAGCTGGAAATTCGTCAAGCAGATCTTCCCGCTGCTCATCGTGGGCGTCTTTTT
>CALMIB010000496.1 GCA_937863945.1 uncultured Longilinea sp. | reverse complement strand
TTTGGGTTGGTAAAGCGCGTGATCAACGCGCAGCAGCAATTCTTCTCTGCTCTGATCTGACGGTGCATAAACCGCGACGCCGGCGCTGGCAGTCAGCCGTTCGCCGACCGAAAGCTGGCATTGGTTGATCGCTTTTCGCAAGCGCTCGGCCAGTTGCACAGCCCCTTGAAGATCGGTATTGGGCAGCAGCAGCACAAACTCATCCCCGCCGTAGCGCGCCGCAAGATCAGACTGGCGCGCGGTTTTTCGGATGGCATCCGCCGCCAGCCGGAGCGCTTCATCGCCCACCATGTGCGAAAACCGGTCATTGATGGACTTGTAATGGTCCAGATCCAGCATAATCAGGCAATAACTGGTCCGGTAGCGTTTGGCGCGGGCAAATTCACTTTCCAGGGCGTTGAAGAACATGCGCCGGTTGCCCAGTTCGGTCAATGGATCGGTAACCACCAACCGGCGAAGCTCTTCTTCCATGTGCTTCCGGTCGGTGATGTCATGCAGCATGAGCATCCGGCCAATCGGGGTACCCTGCGAATCGCGCAGCCGGATCAGGCTGACCTGGTAATGCAGTTTTCGGCCCTCTCGCAATAACACCAGATCCAGCGGGCGGGACATGGATTTCTTATCCAGCAACAAGGACAAAATGGCAGGCCAATCCAAAAAAACTTGCTCCACAGGCTTAGAAATCAGGTCGTCGTTTCCATTCCAGGCAAATGCAGCCCGCGCCGCCGGGTTCAAATCAATCACGCGGTCCTGTGAATCCATAATGACCACCACATCCCGTATGGCGTCCATCACCATATCGCGCGCCACGGGCAAAATATCAAACAAATGCGCGTAAACCAGCCCGATCCAAAAAACAATCCCGCTCAGGCTGTACAGGTAGGGCGTCAGGTCCAGGCGCCGGAAGGGCAGTACGCCGAATACGTAAAGCACATTCCACAGCAAAGGGATCAGCATGCCGATCAGCAGGGTCAACGGCTGGCCGATATACCGGCGGGAGGTGCGAGCCATCAGCCCCATCAACTCCCCAATCGATATCACGAGCAGGCTGTAGGTATATACCGAATGAACCCAGAACCAGGGGCCATGCTCGGTGCTAAGAATTGGAAATGCGCCGTTGGCATCCAGGTAAAAACGCCGGGTGAAAAGGTGATGCCACGAATTGGTCCACACCACCAGGATAGTCAACAAAGGAACGATCAGCAGAAACGGAGCCAGGCGGGAAAACCTCCGTCCGGAACCGGAAAATATCATCACCGTGGCCAGCCAGGCTACCGGTAGGACCGCGATGGCCATAAATGCAAAATTGGATGCGATCTGTTTGGCCGAAACTGTGGGAAGGATCAACTCAATGGCGTAACAAATGGACCAGACGCTGGTGATCAGGATGCTCACCCTGAATGCGCGTACGCCTGGCACGCTCTTCAACGTAGAAGAGTACCAGGCCAACGCCCCCATGATGATAGCTGATAAAAAAAGCGGGATTACATAAGGAAGCATTGCGTGTTGCCCTGTCTCCAGCCCAATGCAGACCAGAAGTCGTCACCTTGCTATCCCCCCGGAAGCATCCGGTATTGTGAATTGCATTATACATGAAACCGGCTTGCGGAGGTTTGCAATTATCGGGCAATCCTGGTTTTCAGGTCAGGCAAACCGGCTTACAAAACACAAACCGCCAGGTTAAGATGGCGGTTTGGAACGGGAAAATGGGATGAATCCATCAGAAGTGCGGCGTCTGCCGCCAATGCGCCCCACGGTAATCGACGGGCGCTTTGTTTTTGTGAACCAGGTTGTACTGAAGAGCAACCGTGACCGCCTCGGTGCGCGTGGAAACCGAAAGCTTAGCCAGAATGCTGCTGACGTGAAATTTGACCGTCGAACGGCTGACTACCAGGCGTTCCGCGATCTCAAGATTGGAAAGACCATGCGCTACCAACTCCAACACCTCCAGCTCGCGCGCAGTCAAATCATGGCCGACCGGCTTGGGCAGACTGACCGCCCGAATGAGCGCCTGGGTAGCTTCCGGCGCAAGCGTGGGCCGGCCGTCGTAGGCGTCACGCACCGCCGCGATCAGATCGGCTGCCGCTGTGTTTTTCAGCAAGTAACTAATAGCGCCGGCCTGCATGGCTTTTTGCACCAGGTCTTCCTCCGGGAAGCTGGTCAGCACCAGGATGTGCACCTCCGGGTGGCGCGCGTGGATCTCGCGGGTCGCTTCCACGCCGTCCATCTCGGGCATCATCAGGTCCATGATGATTACGTCCGGTAGCAATTCATCACACCGCTGCACGGCCTCCAGGCCATTGGCGGCCTCGCCCACCAGATTCAGATCTTCGAACACAGCTAAAAATGCGCTTAAACCGCTGCGCACCACGGCCTGATCATCCACGATTAACACCCGAATGTTGTTTGTATCCATCCTGTTCACCCTTCCATGTTGCGGTCCGGGCACTTAAGTTTGATGTCATGCTTAGCTTACGCCAGCCCGGCGCTTTCTGCGACCGCAACCTGACCGGATTTGATCCTGGACAGGTGGACAGGTTGACAATGAAGGTAATGCGTAATTTTCCTCTCTTGTCAAAGCCAATCGAGAGGAGTATTAATTACGCCTGTGCGAATCGCCATCAATCCCTGCCAAAAATGCGGCGCGTGCTGCGCTGCGTACCGGGTCTCTTTTTACTGGGTTGAAGCGGATCCTAATCAAGGCGGCATTGTACCGCCGGTAATGACCGAAGCCCTGCCCCCTCACCTGGTTTGTATGCGCGGCACCAATCAGCACCAACCGCGCTGCGTTGCCCTGCGCGGGCGCATCGGCGACCAGGTTTCATGCAGCATCTACGATTTGCGCTCCAGCACCTGCCGCGAGTTCGGCTTTCATGATGAGGATGGCGATCTCACCATCCTTCCACAAGATCTGGAACGCTGCAATCAGGCGCGAAAAGCCTGGGGATTGGAACCGCTCCAATTGAAGCAAATTAATCGCGGGCAATCCTTGCACCGGCCTGGTTTGCAAAACCACCTCCACCGATCGCCGCGGCGCTAAGCGGGGCATCCAAGGACTGCCATGGTCCGGCAGACCGGTGGACAGGCGCGCGAAGCAGTACCCAACCCTGAGATGCTGATTTTAATCGAAAGGATGGATCAAACGGCGCGCCGGTCAAAGGCCAGCTCGCCGCCCACCCACGTGGCGAGCACCGCATGGTCCGCGTCCAGCAGCACCAGGTCAGCGCGCATGCCGGGCTGAAGCCGGCCGCGGTCGCGCAAGCCAAGCAATTGAGCCGGCGTGCCGGTGATCGTTTCGGCGGCTTGCGCCAGCGTGCAACCGGTGAAGCACATCAGGTTGCGCAGCGCGGCGTCTTCGGTCAGGATGCTGCCGGCCAGGGTGCCGTCCGCCAGGCGCGCCGAGGATTCATCCACCATCACGTCGTAACCGCCCAGGCGCGAGCCCCCGGGCGGCATGCCCAGCGCCGCCATGGCGTCGGTCACCAGCACAAAGCCGCGCCCGCCTTTCAACTGCCAGGCCAGTTTCACCATCAGCGGGTCAATGTGAATGCCGTCGGCGATCAGGCCAAAGCCAACGCGATCATCGGTCAGCAAAACGCCGGTCAGGTTGGCGGTGCGGTGTTCCAGCGCCGGCATAGCGTTGAACAGGTGCGTGCCCATGCGAATGCCCGCAGCGATGCCAGCCTCCGCCTCAGCCCGCGTGGCCAACGAATGCCCCGCGCTGACGGTGACGCCTTGCCGGGCAAGCGCGGCGATGGTTTCCAGCGCGCCGGGCAGCTCCGGGGCCAGCGTCACCAGGCGCACGCCGTTCTCCGGCGTCCAGCCGCGCACCAGGTCGGGCGACGGCAGGCGCAGATAGGCCGGGTTGTGCGCCCCCTTTTTACGCGGGTTGAGAAATGGGCCTTCAATATGCAATCCCAACGGTTCCGCGCCGCGGTAATCCGCCGGTCGGCCGGATAAAACTACACGCATAGCATGGTCGACTGTCTCCAGCGGCGAGGTGATGACCGTGGGCAGAAAGGTCGTCACGCCGTATCGCGGCAGCCGGCGGCCCACCCGCCAGATGCTGCCGGGGTCTTCGGTGAAATCCATGCCAAAGCCGCCGTTGAGTTGCAGTTCAATGAAGCCGGGCAGCAGCGTCGCACCGCCGCCGTCCAGCACCTGAGCGCCGAGCGGGCAGGCCAGCGCCGCCGGGTCACCCAGCGCCTGGATGACACCCTCTGAACTCACCACGGCCTGCGCCGGCAGGTGGGGTAAATTCACATTCTTCAGATAATACGGCGGCATTTCAGTTCTCTTTTCACAGGTTTTCAGGCTGAAATCGATTTGTTCAACATCCAGTACTGCCGGTAGGGACGGTACCCAAATTTGCCGTACAGGTCCAGCAGGCTGGTCCAATCGATCAGGCAGCCGTCAATGCCGCACGCCTGGAGGTGGCAGGCGGCCGCGTCGATCAACGCGCCGCCGTAGCCTTTGCCGCGGCAGCCGGCGCCCACCCCCAACGGGCCCATCTGTCCCCACGGCCTGGGCAATCCGTGCATGTAAAAACGCTCCAGCGGGCGGGCTGAATCGGCGACCGTCATCCAGCAAAATCCGTCCACGCCAATTTCCGTGCGCAGCACCATGAAATCACCGGCGTGCCCGCCGATGCGGAAGAATTGCTCCACCTCGTACAGCCAGCGGCCGGGGAATTCGCGCTGCAGGAAGGCGATCAACTCATGTTCTTCACCGGGTTTAAGGGGGCGCAGGTCGGCGCCCGGCGACGGTTCGGGGTATAACGTCCGGTAATCCTTGAGACTGCGGGCCACATCCCATTCGTGCGGCGGCTCATCCGCGGCGTAACCGCGCTTAAAAAAGAAATCCTGCGTATTCAGCTCCGCCGGCAGCCCGGCCGCGAACGGATTGAGACTGCCGCCGACGTGCACGCTCCGCCCGCCCTGACCGGCCAGCCAGCCCTCGGCCCACGCCAGCAGCGTTGATCCGATCCCGCGTCGTTGTTCGCCCGGCGCGACCGCCAACAGGTCCAGCCAGGCCTCGCCCTGGAAGGGGCCTTCCGCGGTCACGTGCGAGGCCAGCGCCGCGCCCGCCAGGCAGCCGCCCTCCCAGGCCAGCCGCCCGGCCTGCGCCAGTCCCGGCATGGGCTGCGTGTTGAAGGCCACAAACTGCGCGCCAAACGCCAGATCCAGCCCGGCTGCGGCGTTCCATAGATCAGCGATCTGGCGGCAGGTTTCGGGGTTGCGCTCAAATGGGGTGAAGGTGGGCATGCGATCGTCCCGGGTTTTGAAAGTTTTTCCAGCGAATTAAGCTTAACCCATTCCAGGCAATAAATCCATGCCGGACAGGGCCGGTATTTGCCGTTTTCGGGCCATTATATTTTTCATGCCTTTTATTCTCCCTTAACGCTCTTCGCGGTATTTCTCTTTTGCGAGTAAAATCGACTTAGTCCATCCTTTCGCATCCCGTGGAGGCCCTCCATGAAAGTCCTCTTTATCGGCGGCACCGGCATCATCAGCTCGGCCTGTTCGCGCCTGGCGCTCGAGCGCGGCATCGACCTGTACCTGCTCAACCGCGGGCAGTCTGCGCGGCCCATCCCGCCCGGCGCCAAAGTGCTGCTCGGTGACATCCACGACCCGGCCTCGGCGCGCGCGGCATTGGGCGGCCACCGCTTTGACGCCGTGGTGAACTGGATCGTCTTCACCCCCGACCAACTGGATATCGATTTTGACCTCTTCCGTGGACGCACCGGGCAGTACGTCTTCATCAGCTCGGCCTCAGCCTACCAGACCCCGCCCGTTGCGCTGCCGGTCACCGAGGCCACCCTGCTGGACAACCCCTACTGGGAATACTCGCGCAACAAGATCGCCTGCGAGGAACGCCTGGTGCGCGCCTACCGCGAGGAGAAATTTCCCATCACCATTGTGCGCCCGTCGCACACCTACGACGAGCGCCTGCTGCCCTTCCACGGCGGCTGGACGATGATGGAACGCATGCTGCAGGGCAAGCCGGTGGTGGTGCCCGGCGACGGCACCTCGCTGTGGACGCTGACCCACAACACCGACTTCGCCAAAGGCTTCGTGCCGCTGCTGGGAAACCCGCAGGCGCTGGGCAACGCCTTCCAGATCACCGCGGACGAGTTGCTCACCTGGAACCAGATCTATGAAATGCTGGCGGCGGCGCTGGGCGTGAGACCAAACCTGGTGCACGTGCCCTCCGAGTTGATCGCCGCCTACGACAAAATTTGGGGCGACAGCCTGCTGGGCGACAAAGCCCACAGCATGATCTTCGATAACACGCGCATCAAGCGCCTGGTGCCGGATTTCGCCTGCACGGTGCCTTTCGCGCGCGGCGCGGAGCAGATCGTCGCCTGGCACATGGCCGACCCCGCCC
>CALMIB010000495.1 GCA_937863945.1 uncultured Longilinea sp. | reverse complement strand
GTCGCCCGGCTGTGCGGCGTCGAACCCCGCATGCAGGTCATGCCCTTCCGCGGCGAATATTACGAAATCGTCCCCGAAAAGCACCACCTGGTGAAAAACCTGATCTACCCCGTGCCGGACGTGCGCTTCCCCTTCCTGGGCGTGCACTTCACCCGCATGGCGCGCGGCGGCGTGGAGGCCGGCCCCAACGCGGTCATCGCCTTCAAACGCGAAGGCTACTCGTGGGGTGCGTTCTCAGCCCGCGATGTATGGGGCTACTTCACATTTCCCGGTTTCTGGCGCATGGGCCTCAAATACTGGCGCATGGGCTTCGGCGAAATGTACCGCTCGCTCAACAAGCGCGCCTTTGTCGACGCACTGCGCCGCCTGGTGCCCGATCTGCGCGATGAGGACGTGCGCCGATCCGGCGCGGGCGTGCGCGCCCAGGCACTCGGCCCCGACGGCGCCCTCATCGACGACTTCATCATCCGCGAAGCCGACCGCCAGATCCACGTGCTCAACGCCCCCTCCCCCGCCGCCACCGCCTCCATCAGCATCGGCCGGACGATTGCCGGGTTGGCGGGGAAGTATCTGGGCTGATGCGGTAGGCAGCACCGGGGATTCGGTATGTGGTACTGGGTAATCGGCAGTGCCTGCTTGAAATGGGGTAAACTGGATTGCCCATTACCGCGTACCGAATTGACGAATACCGTTTTTCCTCCCGGTGTATAATAAAACCATCATCACCTCAGGGGGATCCCGCACCATGCCCATTCTGCCCAGCTTCAGCGATTCACAGCTCGCCGCCATCTGCGACGTGCTGGCCGACCCCAACGACGGCCTGTCCGGCGCCGAGATCGGCGCGCTGCTGCGTGAAAAAAACCTGGCCGACCCCTACCCGGCCGTGCTCAAACGCCACCGCCTGTATGAAGCCCTGCGCCAGCAGCAGGATCTGGACGGCTGCGGCAACAACGTCGCCGCGCTGGTGCTGGCCGCGCTCGGCCCCGCCCGCTACAGCGACAACCAGCCGCTCTTCACCCGCCGCCTCGAGCGCCTCAACGCCGTGCTGGGCATCGACGGTTACCAGATCAGCCCCGACGGCAGGCTCAAGGTGGTGCCCTCCACGCGCAAATCCAGCGCCGGGCAGGAGCGCGCGCGCCGCCTGCGCGCCGAACTGACCCGCCGCAGCGTGCACCCGGCCGTGCTGCGCTGCTGCACCCCCGAACTGCTCGCCGAGCACGGCTACCCGGCCGTTTATGAAGCCGTCCACTCGCTCGAAGAGAAAATCCGCGAGAAAAGTGGCCTCAACCTCGAAGGTCCCGAGCTGGTCGAAAGCGCCTTCGGGCTGCGCATCGGCCCGCTGCTGGCCTTCAACACCCTGCTCAGCGAAGCCGAACGCGCCGAACACCTGGCCGTCAGCGCGTTGCTCAAAAACCTGATCGCCACCTTCAAAGCCCCTGCCTGGGTGCTGCCCGAAGCCGACGCCCTTGACCTGCTCACCCTGACCTCCATGCTCCACCGCCGCCTCGACCAGGCCGTGCTGACCAAACCGGGCGGCTAACTGCCGCCCGTGTCTAAGTTTTCCTCGTAGTAACGACGTAAGTCGTTCTCTTTCTTTTCAATGAATCCAGATTCTCTGCCTGTCCGCCCGAATGGCGTTTGAATCCTATCATCCTGAGCGCGGGTAAGGATCTTCTAATATTCCAATGCCGCGTACTGGTATTACAACATTCCCGCGAATCAGCGACTGACGTCGCTACTACGAGCGTGCCTCAGCCAATCGCTGCATACCACTGGTCTGAAAACGTATTTTAGTGCTTTCCACAAAAAATGACCAGCGAACCTTTTTTCCGTGTCTTCTGTACCCTGGCGGGCATAATATGTTCCGCAGTCTATTTCTTCTCTTCTTCAATCTGAAATCAGCCATCCGCAATTCTTCTCAT
>CALMIB010000494.1 GCA_937863945.1 uncultured Longilinea sp. | reverse complement strand
CGCGAGAAAACCGGGCTGCCCTTGGCCACTTATTTTTCCGGCCCAAAAATCCGCTGGTTGTTGGATAACGTCCCTGGCCTGCGTGAGGATGCGGAAAACGGCGAGGCAATCTTTGGCAACATTGACACCTGGCTGATCTGGAATCTCACCGGCGGCCCACGCGGCGGCGTGCATGTGACAGATGTTTCGAATGCCTCTCGGACGCAATTGATGAACCTGCAAACGCTCCAATGGGATGAGGAAATCCTTGCTCTGATGGACATCCCGCGGAAAATGCTGCCGAAGATCAGCGCTTCGTCCAGGATCTATGGATATGCCGTGCAACCTCTGGAAGGCGTTCCCGTTGCCGGCGACCTTGGCGATCAACAGGCAGCCATTTTTGGCCAGACCTGTTTCGAACCGGGCGAAGCGAAAAACACCTACGGCACAGGCTGCTTCATGCTGATGAATACAGGCACAGCCCCTGTGCCGTCCAAAAACGGCTTATTGACCACGTTGGGATACAAAATCGGCGATCAAAAGGCCGTTTATTGCCTGGAGGGGTCAATTGCCATGGCCGGCGCGCTGGTACAGTGGCTGCGGGATAATTTCAAGATGATCGAAAAATCCGCTGAAATCGAATTCCTGGCGCGCAGTGTGGAAGATAACGGCGGCATGTATTTCGTACCGGCTTTTTCAGGTCTCTTTGCACCCTACTGGCGGAGTGATGCGCGCGGCGTGATTGTGGGAATGACGCGCTTCATCAACCGCGGGCACCTGGCCCGGGCCGCGCTTGAGGCGACCGCTTACCAGACCCGTGAAGTCCTGGACGCCATGGAAACAGATTCCGGCGTGCAGCTCAAATCCCTCAAAGTGGATGGCGGCATGGTTGCCAACGATTTACTCATGCAATTTCAGGCTGATATTCTCAACGTTCCGGTCGTCCGGCCGGTGATTACTGAAACAACCGCGCTTGGCGCGGCCTATGCAGCCGGTCTGGCGGTGGGTTTCTGGAAAGATTTTGATGAACTGCGCAAGAACTGGAAACAGGACCGCAACTGGCAACCTGCCATGCAAGCCGAGCTGCGCGATTCACTCTATGCAGGCTGGAAAAAAGCCGTCCAGCGGACATTAAACTGGGTGGAATAACCATAAAATCATGAGGATCGGAAGCGTGCCAAACATCAATGCCAAACCAAGGGCCGCCATCATCGGCGGCGGATTCACCGGCTGCGCACTGGCTCTGGATTTACAGATGCGCGGTTTTCGCGTCGAGCTGTATGAACGCGGCGAAATCTCTGCCGGAACCTCCGGCAGAACGCACGGGCTGCTGCACAGCGGCGGCCGGTATTGCGTTGAAGATGTGGAAGCCGGCCAGGAATGCATCCAGGAAAACCGGATTTTGCGAAAAATCGCAAAGCAATGCATCGAATTCAACGGCGGGCTGTTCATTGCGCTCACCGACTCGGATGTGGCTTACGGCGACAAATTTGCAAAAGGCGCGGTTGAATGTGATATTGATGTCGAAGAAATAACCCCGGCGGAGGCGCTCCGCCTGGAGCCAAATATCAACCCGGCATTGTTGCGCGCTTTCCAGGTGCCGGACGGCGCGTTTGACCCACTGCGCCTTGCGCTTGCCTTCGCTGCAACAGCCAAACGCTACGGCGCGATTTTCCATTCGTACTGCGAGGTCAATGAAATTCTCCGCCGCTCTGACGGCCGGGTAAGCGGTGTTCGCTACTTGAACCGCCATGAAAACCAGGTTCATGATTTTGACGCCGATGTGATTATCAATGCGACCGGCGCGTGGGCAGGATCCACCGCTGCGCTTGCCCATGTGGATGTGCCCGTCCGCCCCACGCCGGGCGTGATGGTGGCGTATGACCAGCGCCTGGTGCAACGCGTGATCAACCGTTTGTGCATCCCGGATGATGGCGATATCCTGGTTCCACAGCGGCGCATGGTGCTCATTGGCACCACTTCATTTGATCATAACGATGTTGATTATATACCGGTGTACAAGGACCAGATCGACTTGATGCACGAGCGGGCTGCCCAATTGGTGCCTTCGGTCAAAAATGCCCACATGCGCGGCGCGTGGATGTCAGCTCGGCCTTTAATCGCCTCGGGAGGCGATGCCCGCAGCCTGACGCGCACCTACAAATGCTATGATCATGCCGGACAAGGCGCGCCCGGCTTGTTTACCATCACCGGCGGCAAAGCCACCACCTGCCGGCTGATGGCAGAAAAAACGGCCGATCTGGTTTGCGCCAGCCTGGGCATCCAACAAACTTGTCAAACACGGGATCAGGAATTAGATTCCTACCGCCAATATTACAACGACGCAAGGAGCGCAATGTGAACGAAACACAGTGGCGCGTTACTTTTGAAATCTACCGTCAAAAAACCGGGCAGCCCGCCCATTTTGACAAATTTGTGATGGACGTGGATCCTGATGAATATGTGCTGGACGTCGTCGAACGGATTTGGGCTTACAACGATCGCAGCCTGACCTTCCGGCATGCCTGCCATCATTCCACCTGCGGGGCTTGCGGCATGCGCGTCAACGGCGTCGAAAAACTGACCTGCATCACGCCCATCCGCGAGGTTGCCCGAAACGGCGGCCAAGTGCGCATCGAACCGCTGCGCAACTTCCCGGTCCTCAGCGATCTGGTCGTCGATATGAGTGACTTTTACCTCCGGTTGGATGATGTCAAATTCTCGCAGGTGGCCAGCTTACAGGACGCCTGTCTGCCGTTTGAACGCAAGCAGCAGGTCCGCGAGGACGGCAGGTATGAGCGGCTGGTCGATTGCCTCGAATGCGGCATGTGCATCAGCGCATGCCCGGTGGCTTTGACAACGCCCGAATACCTGGGTCCAGGCGTCCTTGCGGCTGCTCAACATGCTTACCAACAATCCAGGGATGCCTCGCTGCTGGATCAGGTGGATGACCAGAACGGCGTGTGGCGCTGCCACAGCGCGTATGAGTGTACAGCCGTTTGCCCCTCAAACGTTGACCCGGGCTGGCGGATCATGGATTTACGCAAAGATATTCTGCGCCATCAAATTTCGAAGATCTTTTCACGCCGAGGGCCAAGTCGATGAAAAACGAACCGAACAGCACCAACTTCTTGCGCTGGTTCGATCCGCGCAACCGTAATCTGGGCACCCTGGCCTTCATTCTCAACCGCATTACGGCGCTCGGATTGACGCTGTACCTGTTCTTGCACCTCATCGTCCTGGGGACAC
>CALMIB010000493.1 GCA_937863945.1 uncultured Longilinea sp. | reverse complement strand
GCCGGATACGTATGGCCCATTGGAAACCTGGCCGCCCGGCCTGTACGACGACGTGCAGGAAATTTATCGCAGCAGCACTCATTTGCACGGATTGATCAACGATATCCTCGAAATGGGCAAGATCGACGCGCAGCAGATGGTATTGTTTCGAGAAAAAACCAACCTGGGTGAATTGATGGAAGATATTCGCCGCATGTTGGTTGGCGCGGTTGAGAAAAAGGGTCTGGCTTTGGAGTTGCAGGTTGAACCGGATCTGCCTGAGATTTACGCCGACCGCACCCGCATCCGCCAGGTGATGATTAACCTGGTGACGAATGCGCTGCATTTCACCGCCGCCGGCAAGATCACCATACGCGTCTTGCGCCAGGATGCCCGTTTTTTACGCGTGGAAGTGGAAGATACCGGCAGCGGCATTGCCCCTGAGGACCTGCCCAAGCTGTTTCGTGAATTCCGGCAGGTGGGCAGCCAAAACTGGCGCCGAGATGAAGGCACCGGCCTGGGGCTTTCCATCGGACGGCGCTTTATCCAACTCCACAACGGCGAGATGGGCGTGGAGAGTGAACTGGGGCGCGGCTCAACCTTTCATTTTACGCTGCCCGTCGAGGAAATCAACGTGGAGGAACTTAAGACACCTGAGGTGCTGCTCGACGAAACTGCTCGCATGCCCCTGCGCGAATCGCCCGAGGAACAGCCGCTGGTTTTGTTTCTCTCCGTCGATCCCTTCTGGGCGCGTATCTTCAGCGAAGCCCTGGATGGGTATAAGATCACGCTGTTGAGCGACCCGAATCAATTGTTCACGGCGGCGGCGCAGTATTATCCCCGCGCCATCCTGATCGACCAGGCGGTGCAGCAACACCCGTTGGTGCAGAATTTCCTGCATCGCCCACCGTATGATGTGCCGGTTATCTTTCTGACCACGCCGGTGAATCTCAACCGGGTGACCTCGCTCCCGGATGGCGTGCGCAATTACCTGGTCAAACCGGTCTCGCGCCAGACCCTGACCGAAACGGTGCAAGCGCTGGGCGAGACCGTCACCACGCTGTTGGTGGTGGATGACGACCCGGGCATGGTGCGTTTTGTCCCCCAGGTGCTGCGCTCGGAAGAAACCGACCCGCTGAAATACCGCTTTGTGACGGCCTTCAATGGCCATGAGGCCATGCAACAACTGGGCCAGCAGGTCATCGACGCGGTGCTGTTGGACCTGGATTTACCGGATATGAACGGCTTTAGCGTGCTGGAGAGCATGCAGCAGGATCCGAGCTTGAAAAAGATTCCGGTAATCATCGTTTCGGCGAATGATCTGCCCCAGTCGCTGGTTAACCAACGCAAAGGCGATTTTCAGGTGCTGCTCAACCGGCCGTTCTCACGGCGCGAGCTGGCGGAGATGCTCAAAGGAGTCCTGGAGCATGCCGTGCCGGATTACTCCCGCAGCAGCCCGGTCGAAGGGGAATCGATTTCCAGGTCTTCAGAAGCCTAAAGATTCGAGCGCGTCGCGCAATTGTTTCTGGGTGATGGGCTTTTTCAGGAATCCGGCCGCTCCCAATGAACGCGCCAATTCGGGTTCCTCCCAGGCGGAACAGATCAGCACGGGGATGCGGTGGGTGTTTTCATCCAGCTTCAGGGTTTGCAGAATTTCCCAACCGTCGGTTTGCGGCATCATCACGTCCAGCGTGATCAGGGCGGGGGTCAGTTCGCGGGCCAGCGGCAGCACCTGGTCGGCGCGCGTTGCGCCCACCACCGTCACGTCGTCGCCGGCCAGATACCGCTTGAAGAGGTTGATCGCGGGGAGTTGATCGTCCACCACCAGGATGACCCGTTGGTCGGCCAGCGGCAGGAGCAGGTTGAAGTGCGCGCGCGGTTCGGTTTCATCCGGCAGCGTGACGGTGAATTGGGCGTTGATGCGTTCAGACCAATAGCGCACGGCGTCCAGCGTGCTTTCTTCTTCGCCTTCCTGGGCGGGCTCCCAGAGTTCATCCGGCCGGAAGCTGATCTCGATGCTTGCGTTTTGACCGCTGCGCCGGGTGAGAATGTCCACTTCGCCTCCCGTTTGCAATTGCAGCGCTGCATTGAATAAACTGATCAGCAACTGCCGCAAAATGACACGGTCGGCCAATACGGATACCGGCAGCGCGGCAAAGTTATAATTGACGCGAATGTTCTGCTCATCCAACCGGCGTTTTAGAGTGTTCACAACGCCCTGGCAGGTTTCTCTCAGGTCAATGCGTTCCTTTTGCACCTCAAAATGGGTCGAATCGTCCTCATGAGCCGATTCCTCCACCTGCCTGTCGAGTTGCAAGCGGCTCCACAGCAATGTGGCGAGCGATTCGATGGCGCGGTGATGGTCGCGGCGGATCTGGCGGTCGCTGATGGCCAGCGCGGCGGCCAGCTCTTTTGCATCCATGCCTTCAATATACCGTTTTTGCAGGATGTAATAGGCGCGCCATTCAGGGGCGCTCAGGTTGAGATCTTTGCGGGCAGGTTTCAACTGCTCAATGGCTTCCAGAAATGTCTGGCGGATGTATTCGGCAGGCGTGCCTGAAAAATCAGCCGGCAGCGTAAATATCTTGAACAGCAGCGGGTGGGTTTCCAACGCGGCAAAATCATACAGGTTGCTGATTGTATCTCGTACCAACGCGTTGAAATTTCGACGGTCGATCATAGCGGGTGATGGCTCCAAGAGTGAGGTTGCATGTCCAGATTGTGTCCGCAACCTGTCCGTTTCCCGATTGTATCCGATCCTGAGATCGTTATAATGAATTATACGTGAATGCTGGCAGAGTGCCAGAATCACGGTAGATTGGTTTCTCCTGCGACTTTCAATTTAATCTCCAGTTGGTTCTGGGAAGGAGGAGCAAGCAAGCGGACGCGTTTTTCCTTTTCCTGGGGTTCCTGACCAAATTGTCCTCCTGGCCGCCAGTTTGCCCGCAGGGGCGGGTCGCCGGGACGGGTCGATTGTCAAGCTGCGGAGTTTTCCGCGGTAAACAATTCATTTTGTAAGGAGAAGAGTCGATGTCTAAGAGAGTACCCTGGATTCTGCTTGTGTTGCTGGTCGCCGTTTCGATGCTGTTGAGCGCCTGCGGCGCTCAGGCGACCCAGACGCCTGCTGCCAAACAGCAGGTGGAAGTGTTCTCGTGGTGGACGGGCGGCGGCGAAGCTGCCGGCCTGGAAGCCATGCAGAAAGTCTTCAACGCCAAATATCCGGATATTGAATTCGTCAATGCAGCGGTTGCCGGCGGCACCGGAACCAACGCGCGCGCCGTGCTGGCCACCCGCCTGCAGGCCGGCCAGGCTCCCGATAGCTGGCAGGGTCATGCCGGCCAGGAATTGATCGGCACCTACGTGGCCGCCAACCAGCTTGAACCGTTGAATTTCCTGTACGAACAGGAAGGCTGGCTGAAGGTCATGCCCGAAACGCTCATCCCGCTCATCTCGAAGGACGGCAACATCTATTCTGTGCCCGTCAACATCCACCGCGCCAACGTGCTCTGGTACAACCCCGGCATCCTCGAGAAGAACGGCATTGCCGTTCCCGGTTCGCTGGACGAATGGTTTGCCGCCATGGACAGCCTGAAGGCGGCCGGGATGGATGCTCCGTTGGCAATGGGCGAGCAGTGGACGGCCATGCACCTGATGGAGACCGTGCTGCTGGCTTCGTTAGGCCCCGACAAATACAACGCGTTGTGGGATGGCAGCCTTGACTGGGGCAGCGCGGAAGTCAAAGCCGGCCTGGAAGCCTTCAACAAGGTACTGACCTATACCAACAGCGATGCTGCTTCGTTGACCTGGCAGGATGCCTCGCAGTTGGTGGTGAACGGCGACGCGGCCTTCAATGTGATGGGCGACTGGGCGGAAGGCTATTTCAAGGAATTGAAGAAAACACCCAAGACCGATTTCGGTTGGGCGCCCGTGCCGGGAACGGCCGGTACTTTCCAGTTCCTCTCGGACAGCTTCGTGCTGCCGGTCAATGCCCCGCACCGCGATGCCGCCATTGCCTGGTTGACTATCTGCGGCTCCAAGGAAGGCCAGGATGCCTTCAACCCGGTCAAGGGATCCATTCCGGCGCGCAGCGACGGTGACAAGAGCCTCTATGACGAATATCTGCAATCGGCCATGGCCGACTGGGCCAAAGACCGCATCGTTGGATCGCTGGCGCACGGCGTGGTGGCCAATGATTCGTGGAAAAACGAGATCAACACCGCCCTGGGCATCTTCCTGACGGACAAGAACGTGGATGCTTTCCAGGCGTTGCTGGTGACCGCCTGCGCGAGCTCAGGTCCCTGCAAGTAGCAAGCTCCTTCTCA
>CALMIB010000492.1 GCA_937863945.1 uncultured Longilinea sp. | reverse complement strand
CTGGCGGCCCGTTTTGGCGTGATGGCTTCCGAGATCACCTCCGACCACGATATCCCGGCCTGGGAGATGATCCCGCCCGGCCAGTTGTTGATCATCCCCAACCGGCTGGGAGAAACCGGCCCCACCGAGAACATCATTCCGGACAGCGAGGTGATCTATTCGCCTTCCGGGCTGGATTTTGACATTCAGGGGTTCGTCGATCAGGCGGGCGGGTATATGAGTACCTACCGGCAATACCTGGATGACGGCTGGTACACCGGCGCGGGGGTCATCCAGCGCGTGGCGACCGAAACCTCCATCAATCCGCGCCTGCTGCTGGCCCTGATCGAATACCAGGCCGGCTGGGTTTACGGACAGCCCGCCAACCTGGCCCTCACCGATTACCCGATGGGCTATGTCAGCCTGGACCGGCAGGGGCTTTACAAGCAACTCACCTGGGCGGTGCACAATTTATCCCACGGGTACTATGCCTGGCGGGAAGGCCGCCTGCAAAGCCTGACTTTTGCGGACGGAAGCACGGTTCGCCTGGCGCCGACGCTGAACGCCGGCACGGCGGCTGTGCAGGTGCTGCTGGCACAGCTCTATGACCTTCCGCGCTGGATGGGCGCGTTGAACGGCGCGGGCGGATTTGCCGAGCTGTACGAGCGCATGTACGGCAACCCCTGGCTGCGCGCGCAAACCGTGGAGCCGTTGTTCCCGCCCAACCTGGTGCAGCCCGACCTGGAACTGCCGTTCCCGGTTGGCCGCGTGTGGAGCTTCACCGGCGGGCCGCATTCGGCCTGGGGGCCAAACAGTTCCTGGGCTGCCCTGGATTTCGCGCCCTCCACCACCGAGTCGGGCTGCGTCGATACGGAAGAGTACGCCACCGCTTCGGCATCCGGCGTGGTGGTGCGCTCGAAAAACGGCGTGGTGGTGCTGGACCTGGACGGCGACGGCCGCGAGCAAACCGGCTGGGTGCTGTTATACTTGCACATCGCCACCAAAGACCGCGCGCCGGTCGGCGCGGCGTTGACCACCGGCGACCCGATTGGGCACCCCTCCTGCGAGGGCGGCAGTTCCACCGGGACGCACGTTCACGTGGTGCGCAAGTATAATGGAGAGTGGATCCCGGCGGACGGACCGCTGCCGTTTGTGTTGAGCGGTTGGCGGGCGCACGCGGGCAGCAAGGAATACCAGGGTACGCTGACGAAAGAGAATGAGATTGTTACGGCATCACCATACGGATCGTTTGAAACGCGCATTGGCCACACGGCCGAGTAGCGCCGCAAGTGCTTACCGGGAAAACAATATCCATCGGGGGAGAAACCGTTTCAGGCCAGTGCAAACGCTGGTGCTGGTGCTGTTTCTATTAAGCGCCTGCGCGCCCGGCGCGAACCCGGCTCAATTGCCTGCCCGGCCGGTGGAAAATCCGGCCGGCACCGAGCAGCCGCTACCCACGGCGCAGCCCACCCGCCCGGCCTACCCGCCTGGCACGCTGGTGGAGTATACCGCGCAGATGGGCGATACCCTGCCGGCGGTGGCGGCTCACTTCAACACCACCGAAGCGGAAATCCGCGCGGTCAATTCGATCCTACCGGAGCACGTCACCACGCTGCCGGCGGGCCTGCCGATGCAAATCCCGATCTATTACGAACCGTTCTGGGGCAGTTCTTTCCAGGTGCTGCCCGATTCTCATTTTGTCAACGGCCCGGCCGGGGTGGGTTTTGATGTGGTCGCGTATGTCAACGAGCAGCCGGGCTGGTTGAAGAACGCCAGCCAGTACGTGGCCGAAGAGCAGCGCCGGGGCGGCGAAATCATCGCGTACTATGCCACCACTTACAGCATCAGCCCGCGCCTGCTGCTGGCGCTGATCGAATACCAGGCCGGCGGGTTGACCCAGCCGGAAATTCCGGATGGCAAAGAGGTCTATCCACTGGGTTACGTGGAACGCTTTCATCAAGGCCTGGCAAGGCAATTGAACTGGGCCGCGAATGAGCTGAACAACGGCTATTACGATTGGCGCACCGGCAAACTGGAAAGCTTCGAGTTGCAGGACGGCCGCCTGGAACGGCCGGATCCCTGGCAGAACGCGGCCACAGCCACGCTGCAAAATTATTTCGCACAGGTCCTGTCGCCCGATGCATACGCGCTGGCGATATCCGGGGAAGGGTTGCTCAAAACATACACGCAGCTATTTGGCGATCCGTGGAGCAATGTGCAGGCGCACATCCCGGGCAGCCTGGAACAGCCGGCATTCCGATTTCCGTTCAAGTACGGCCAGACCTGGGCTTACACCGGCGGACCGCACACCGCCTGGGGTGAAGGCGAACCGCTGGCGGCTGTCGATTTTGCTCCCGGTAATATTGCCAGCGGCTGCACGCCCACTGATGAACCCGCTACGGCGATCGCCGACGGCGTGGTGGTGCGCACCGGCGACGCGCTGGTGGTGCTGGACCTGGACGGTGACGGGGATGAGCGCACGGGCTGGTCGATCTTCTATTTGCACCTGGCCAATGCCAGCCTGCCGCCGGTGGGACGCAAACTCAAGGCCGGCGATCCCATCGGCATTCCATCCTGCGAGGGCGGCAAGGCCACCGGCACGCACGTGCACATTGCCCGGCGCTACAACGGCGAGTGGATACCGGCGGGTGGCGTGCTGCCCTTCAATTTCGAAGGCTGGCAGGTGCAAACGGGCAGCGTCGAATACCAGGGTACGCTGGTGCGCAACGGAAAAGTGGTCATCGCCTGCACCTGCTCGGATCAGAGCAGCCACGTGACCTCCAACCCGCAATAACCCGGATTTCAAGATCAAGTCAGCGAATGAAAAAGGACAGGCGGTCAAACCTGTCCTTGGTTTACTACGAATAGACTCGTCTGGCAGCGGTCAGGCCTCTTTAATGGTGATGACGTGGTCGATTTTTGCCGCCTTGCTGAGCATGGCCTGCGCGGAGCAATATTTGGTCTCTGAGAGTTCCACCGCGCGCTTCGCCGCGGCCGGATCAATTGCGTGCCCGGTGAGGATGTATTCGATGGTGATGTGCGTATAGATACGCGGATGTTCCTCGGCGCGCTCGCCGTGAACTGCCACCTCAAACGAAACCACATCCTGCTGTTTCTTCTTGAGGATCGAGATCACGTCCATACCGGTGCAGCCGGCCAGACCGACCAGCAGCAGCTCCATCGGGCGGAAACCGCTGTCCTGGCCGCCCTGCGCGGCTGTCGTGTCCAACGGCAGGGTAAAGCCGCTGTCTGCGCTGCCCTCAAAGCTCAATCCGCCCTTCCAGATCACTTTTGCGTTGCTCATATTTTTCCTCTCCGTGCGCTTTAGCTCTTATTTTAACACGGTCTCGATCTCGGCGATTAAAGCCTCTTCGGGGTTCGCGCCAATCAGTTCGCCCGCGCCGTTATTGATAATGGTGTGCGGCACGCCGCTGACATTGAAGCGGTCGGACAGTTCGGGGAATTCTGTCGCTTCGACCATGTCGGCCGTGATGTACGGGCTTTCCAGCGCCATGCGGTGCGCCAGCACAACCGCGCTGGGGCAGTAGGGGCAGGTGGGCGTGACGAAGACCTGCAGGTGAACGGGCTTGTCCAGGCCGGCCAGGAAGGCGCGCGTTTTGGGGTTGAGCCCTGAATCGCGCGTAGAAGCCAGCACCAGGTCGTGCACCAGCGAGGTGAACTCGTGCCCGGAGGGGATGCCGTACATGCGGATGCCGAAATCGACCAGCTCTTCACCGTCTTTTCCCATTAAGGCAAGCGCTGGCACCTTGTCGATCTTGTATTGCGCAGCCAGATCGGCGTCCTGATCGAAATCCACAACGCGCAGCTCCAACCGGTCATCCAGCGCGGTGACTTCTTCCACCAACTGGCGGGTTTGATCGCAATAGTCGCATTCATCCTGGCTGGTGAAGAGCAGCATCGTCACAGGTAGTTTCAAATCGGCGAAGATTTCGCGCAATTGTTTTTCAATATCGGCGTTGAGCAGTTTTTCCATTGGGTTCAACCATCCTTCGTTTATTATCGATTACGCCCGAACCGGGCGTACCATCCATCATCAGGTGAAGCAGCCGCCTTCGGCAAAACCGCAAACCAGGCAGCGTAGCACCAGCATGCCGTCATAGTCCAAAATCCCCTGTTGGCAGCGCGGGCACAAGCCGCCGGGTCGGGCTGGCTGGTTTTCATCCGGCTTAACAAAATCCAACTCCAGCGTAGTCCTCTGGAGTCGGGTTTTATTCATTTTTGGCGTTTGATCTTCCAAAGCGCTGCTCCAGGGTGCGGGTTTCAATTCCTTGGATGCGCCCGGCCGTGAAAAGTTACACCATGGCGTCGTTTTTCACGAAATCGTCCAGGTCCAAAGTGTGAAACAGGCGCGCGCGAACTTCGCCGGGCAGGCAGTCGTCTTCGGCGCAGGTTTGAACCAGGCTGATGGTTTTGCGCAGGGTATCGACCACCACGGTGCAATTTTCACATTCGCGCAGGTGCTTTTCCAGCTCGGCGCACAGTTGCGGGCTGAGCGAACCATCGACGTATTCAGAGATTGTCGCGATCAGATGATCGCATTTGTGGGCATGTGAAGGATCGTTCATGATTCTTTCATCCGTTCACGGTAATAATTCGAAAGCTCATCCCGCAGGCGCAGGCGGGCGCGCAATAAGCGGGTTTTGACCGCCGCCTGGGAGATGCCCAGCGAGTCGGCCGTTTCTTCTATGGACAGTCCCTCGACATCGCGCAGCAGGAAAACCACTCGGAGCGTTTCTGGTAGCTTTTCAACGGCCTGGTCAATGTTGCGCCTGGCTTCGAGCGAAAGCAGCTCGGATTCGGGCATGTGGCCCCAATCAACAATTTGCATCTCCTCGCCGTTGTCGTCTTCTTCTCCGTCCTCCGCCGGGCGCGAGAGCGAAAGCTCCGGCTTGCGCTTGCGGATCACCATGAGGGCTTCGTTGACGGCGATGCGGTACAACCAGGTGGACAGGCTGGAGCGGCCCTCGAAATTGGGCAGCGCGCGCAGCGCCTTCAGGAAGGTCTCCTGCAGCACGTCTTCGGCTTCCTGCGGGTTGGAAAGCATGCGCATGGCCAGCCGGTAAATGTGCAGCGAGTAAGCATCCACCATGCGGGCGAATTCGGACCGGTCGCCGCGTTTGAGGGCCTCAATCGAGATGGGCTGTTTTTCAGGTTCTGCCATTTAGATGCTCAGCCCCGCGAAAAGTATCATCGGCGCTCTACAGGTTACGAAAGCGGCCAGGTCGGCAGCACGTCCAGGTCGAGCGGGTCGCGCTGCCCGCGCGTGTAGCGGAAATAGCCGGCCGAGCCGATCATGGCGGCATTGTCGGTGCAAAGGTAGAGCGGCGGGATGTGAACCTTGAATTCGGTTTGTGCCTGGAATGCTTCGCGCAGCGCGCGGTTGGCCGAGACGCCACCTGCCACCAGGATTTCGCTGGCTTTGAAGGTGCGCGCCGCCTGGAGGGTCTTGCTCACCAGCACGTCCACCACCGCTGCCTGGAAACTGGCGGCCAGGTCAGCCACCGGGATCGGCTCGTGGTGTTCTTCCAGTTTGCGCACCACGCGCAGCACGGCAGTTTTCAGGCCGCTGAAGGAGAAATTCCAGGTGCCTTCCATGCGCGCGCGCGGGAACGTGAAAGCGTTGGGATCGCCTTCGGCGGCTGCCTTTTGAATGGACGGGCCACCCGGATAGGGCAGGCCCAGCAGCCGGGCAACCTTGTCGAAGGCTTCGCCGGCGGCGTCATCCTGGGTGGAACCCAGCCGTTTGTAGGTGATGTGATCGGTCATCAGGTTCAGCTCGGTGTGGCCGCCGGAGACCAGTAGCGCCATGAGCGGGAATTGCGGTTCGGGCGGTACGGGTTCGCCGGCGCGGTACACCCAGGCCGAGTAAATGTGGCCTTCCAGGTGGTTCACGCCCACCAGAGGCAGGTTGCGCCCCAGGACGAGCCCTTTGGCGGCATTCATTCCCACCACCAGCGATCCGGCCAGCCCCGGGCCGCGCGTCACCACCACCGCGTCCAAATCCGACAGGCTGAGGTGCGCCTGCTGCAGCGCCTGGTCGATAATGGCGTAAACGGTCTTGATGTGCTGGCGCGAAGCCACCTCGGGGAAAACGCCGCCGTATTTGGCGTGCAGGTCGATCTGCGTGGCCACCACGTTGGACAGCAGGGCGCGGCCGTTTTCCAGCACGGCCGCCGCGGTTTCGTCGCAGGAACTTTCAATGGCGAGGATGCGCGTCGGAGCAGTCTCTGTTCCGCTAACTTGCGTCATAACATGCCTTTCTCACTGCCGGACGGGCAGCACCAGGTCTTTTGGGTAATCCGCCAGGATTTCAAACGAGCCGTCCGGGCGGACGTAATAGGTATCCTCAATTCGCACGCCCATGCCGCGGCTGGGATAATACAGGCCGGGCTCGGAGGTGAAGATCGAGCCGGGCAGCAACCGGTCGGCCACGCCTGTTCCGCTGAAAGGCTTTTCGTGGACACGCAGGCCCACGCCGTGGCTGAGCGAATGCACGTAGCCTTCCTCGGTGGCCGGGTTGGTCTGAATGGTGGGGTGTCCCATTGCCTCGAACAGCTCGCAGGTGCGCTTTTGATAATCCGCCAGCACACGCCCGGCCGCGAACTCATCCTTGAGCGTGTTGTACACTGACAACACCTGGTCATACAGTTTCTGGGCTTCGTCGGGCGCGTAGCCCAGGCACCAGGTGCGGGTGAAATCATAGAAGTAACCGCCGCCGGCTTCACAGGGATAGATGTCGAAGACAATGGTCTGCCCCAGGCGCAGCGGGTCGGTGAGGGTGCCCGAGGAATGCGGCACGCCGGCGTCGCGGCCGATGGCGAAGATGCAGCCTTCGGGGTTCTCAGCACCGGCTTCCGCCAGCCACAGGTCGATGCGCGATTTGACGTCGCCGATGGTAATGGGCTGCCCGTCAGAGTGGACCAGCACGCCGTCCTTGGTGCGGTTCGAGGTGAGATAATCGGCCACGCGCCCCACCACGCCGGTGGTGACCTTGCCCATGCGGCGGATACGCGCCACTTCGGCTTCGTCCTTGGTCTGCATGGCCTGCATCAGGATGGGATCCTGCGCGTAACCGACGAAGGTCAGGCCGGGCATGAGTTGCTGAAGCGCGTTGATGACCATGAACGGGATGCCCACTTCCAGCGTGCCGTACAGGGCCACGCGCCCCGAAGTGATGCCCAGGCTGGTGAACATGCGTTGATAACGCAGCGCGGCGGCCTGAAGGCGGTCGCCGCTGGTTTCCTTGAGCAGCTCCATGAAGGGAAATTCGTTGTACGAGCGGGTGGCCAGCCCGGTGCGGGCGGCTTCTTCTCGTTCCATTGGGTTGCAGAACAGGACCGGCTCGCCGCCGCGTTTGACGATCAAATCGCCGGCCGAGACGTGCACCACGCCGGTGAAGTAAACCATGGCCGGGTTGTGCGCCGCCGCGCCCATGATGAGGAGCGCATCGACGTTATTGGCCTGCATCAAGGCATCCAGTTCATTTTTCATCGGGAAGACCCTTTCGAGTGAATGAGTAAAGATGGCAGTGCGCCGGGATTAAGTGTAATCCAGGCGCGCGTGCGCGCAAGAAGATTATAACGGCAAACCGCGCATCCGTTGGCCGGCTGCCTGGCCGGTTTTTGCGCGCGTTAATCGCCCGGCAGGCCGCGCAGCGCTCTGAGCAGATCGTCTTCCTGCTCGGGCAACACCGTGCGCGGATCCAGCAGCACGCGGTCATTTTCGATGTAGGCGATCACCGGCGGGTCGGCCTGGCGCAGGCGCGCAAGGGCGGCATTGGGCTGCCTGACGTTCAACGCGAACAGGCGGGTGGGCAGGGTTTCTTCGGGCAGGCTGCCGCCGCCGACGGTGGATTTTCCCTCGAGCACTTCCCCGCGACCCAGCGCGGCTGCCCAGGCAGATGCGCGCCGTTCGAGCTGTTCGGGTGTTTGTGCCAGGAACCGCCAGACGGGAATTTCCCGCTCGGCCTCGTCTTTGAGGTAATGCGCCAGGGTGGCCGAAAGCGCGGCCAGACAGAGTTTGTCGGCGCGCACCGCGCGCGCCAGCGGATGTTTTTTGATCTTTGCGATCAAATCGCTGCGGCCGGTCAGGATGCCGGCCTGCGGACCGCCGAGCAGCTTGTCGCCGGAAAAACACACCAGGTCCGACCCGGCCGCGAGCGATTCCTGCACGGTCGGTTCGTGTGACAGACCGTAGCGGGCCGTGTCGAGCAGCGCGCCTGAGCCAAGATCGTCAACGAACGGCACGCCCTGGCGGTGGGCCAGCGCGGCCACCTCGGCCAGCGCAGGTTCGGCCGTGAAACCGATGATGCGGAAGTTGGACGAATGCGCGTGCAGCAGCATGGCGGCCGGTTCGGCCAGCGCAGCTTCATAATCGGCCAGGTGAACCCGGTTGGTCGTGCCGACTTCCACCAGGCGCGCGCCGGATTGCGCCATCACGTCGGGGACGCGAAACCCGCCGCCGATTTCGACCAGTTGAGTGCGTGAGATGATCACGCGGCGGCGTTTTGCCAGCGCCGAAAGCGCCAGCAGCACGGCGGCCGCGTTGTTGTTGACCACCAGGGCAGCCTGCGCGCCGGTCAGGCGGGTGAGCAGGGCTTCAGCGTGCATGCTGCGCGAGCCGCGCGTCCCGCGGGTCAGATCGTACTCCAATGTGTTGTAACCGCTGGCGGTTTGCTGGATAGCCGCGAGCGCGGCGCGGCTGAGCGGGGCGCGGCCCAGGTTGGTGTGCAGCACCACGCCGGTGGCGTTGATCACCGGGCGCAAGGTGGGGGTCATCCAGGTTTGCAGCAGGTGGTGAGCGTTGTGCAGAAGATCATCGTAGCCGGGCGCCGGGCGGCCGCTTTGCACGCCGGCGCGCGCCGCCGCCAGGGATTCGCGCAGTGCATCCAGCGTCAGCGAGCGGCCGTAGGAATCAATCCATTCCGCTACCTGCCCGGATTGCAGCAGTTGATCCACCGATGGGAGCGCGCGAAGGTCATTCATCTCCGTCATCGGCCGGGGGTTTAAAGCGGCTGCGCTCGTTCAGGCGCAGCAGGATTTCGATCAGGATCAGGCCGGCCGCCAGGAAGACTGCCAGCACGGGCGTGAGCAGGCGCCCAAGCTGGAACCAGGCCAGCAGGTCGCCGTACACGCCCAGCCAGAGCGCCTGGCGCACGATCACGTTCGGCCCGGCCAGTGGTTTGCTGGGAAAGCGCAGGTTGAAAAAATAGGCCGCCGGCAGCGCCAGGCCTGCCAGGGCCAGCGTGAGCAGGACGAAGAAGAGCCAGCGGTAGCCCAGGAAGGGCAGGCTGAGGTTGAACAGGAGGAACAATCCTCCCCAGCCGGCCACGGCCATGCCGATGCCGGTGAAGAGATAGGGCGCGAAAGCTGAAGGTTTGGAGGTGTCCACGGAGGTTTTCCTGCTGAAATTATATCGTATTCACTGCAAACGAGGGCCGAGATCAC
Organism: uncultured Longilinea sp.; assembly: GCA_937863945.1. GTDB lineage: Bacteria > Chloroflexota > Anaerolineae > Anaerolineales > Anaerolineaceae > Longilinea. The sequence goes on along the minus strand of CALMIB010000492.1, from coordinate 8,037 downwards.
GGTTGCAATCTCTCTGCCAGGCGCGGACTTGGGCCTTGACGTCTTGAAATCATTGCCATCTGTGGTAGAATTTTGTCCAATCAAATGAAACAGGCAGGGACTTCCCTGCCGCTCATCGAGAGAGGTGGAGGGACCGGCCCTGTGAAACCTCGGCAACCGCGAACCCAATAACGCAGGTGCCAATTCCGGCAGAACCCGTTCACCGCGGGCGTTCTGGAAGATGAGGATTGGCCTGAATTCATGCATGCCTCTCCATTCCAGAGAGGCATTTTCTTAACTGTGGAGGTAAACGATGAAGCGAACTTACACCAACCCGCGCTACCTGGATGCCCTTCAGGAAAAGGTGATGATCTTTGACGGGGCTATGGGCACCAGCCTGCAACGACAGAACCTGACCGCGGCTGAGTTTGGCGGCGAGCGCACCTTCGGCTGCAACGATTACCTGGTGATCACCTACCCGCAGGCGGTGGAGACCGTTCACCGCTCCTTCCTGGATGCCGGCGTGGACGTCATTGAAACGTGCACTTTCCGCTCCAACCGCCTGACGCTGGGCGAATACGGGTTGGCGGAACGGACCCTGGAGATCAACCGCGTGGCCGCCGGACTGGCCCGCCGCCTGGCGGATGAATACACTCAAAGGACCGGGCAGGCGCGCTACGTGGCCGGCTCGATGGGCCCATCGGGCAAGCTGCCTTCGATGGATGACCCGGAGCTTTCCAATATCAGCTTTGACGAACTGGCCGACATCTTCCGCGAGCAAGCCGTCGGGCTGCTGGAAGGCGGCGTGGATTTGCTGCTGATTGAAACCTCGCAGGACATTCTCGAGGTCAAAGCGGCCATCCTGGGAATCCAGCAGGCGTACGAGCAGACCGGCATTTCGGTGCCGGTGCAGGCGCAGGTGACGCTGGATACCACCGGGCGCATGCTGCTGGGCACCGAGATCGGCGCGGTGGTGGCCATTTTGGAGGGCTTGCCCATTGATGTGATCGGCCTGAACTGCTCGACCGGACCGGAGCACATGCGCGAACCAATCCGCTTCCTGGGCGAGCAGACCTCCCTGCCGGTTTCCTGCATTCCCAACGCCGGGTTGCCGCTCAACGTGGACGGCCAGGCAGTGTACCCGCTGGAGCCGGAACCCTTCGCGCAGACCCTGGCCGAGTTCGTGCGCAAGAACCACATCAACGTGGTGGGCGGGTGCTGCGGTACCACCCCCGAGCACCTGCGCCGGTTGGTGGAAGAATTGCGCGGCGAAAGCCGGCCGGCGCGGCCGAAAATTGACGCACCGATGCTGGCATCGGCGGTACAGGCTGCGCCCATGCAGCAGGAACCGCGCCCGTTCCTGATCGGCGAGCGCTTGAACACGCAGGGCAGCGCAAAATTCAAGAAAATGATCCTGGCCGAGGATTGGGACGGCGCGGTGACCGTGGCGCAGCAGCAAATCGACAGCGGCGCGCACGGCCTGGACCTGTGCGTGGCGCTGACCGAACGACCGGATGAGATTGACCTGATGCGCAAGCTGGTGAAGAAGCTTTCGCCGCTGGTGAAGCTGCCGTTGATTATCGATACGACCGAACCCGATGTGCTGGAAGCCGCGCTACAAACCGCTCCCGGGCGCTGCCTGGTCAATTCCATGCACCTCGAAGGCGGGCGCGCCAAGGCCGACCGGGTGCTGGGGCTGGCGCGCAAGTACAACGCTGCCGTGATCGCCCTGACGATCGACGAGCAGGGCATGGCCAAAACCGCCGAGCGCAAGCTGGAAGTGGCCCGCCGCATCTTTGACATCGCCGTGAATGAATTCGGCTTTAAGCCGGGCGACCTGGTATTTGACGCGCTGACCTTCACCCTGGCCACCGGCGATCCGGAATTCGGCCAGTCGGCCGTCGAAACGCTGGAAGGCATCCGCTTGATCAAAAAGGAATTGCCCGGCGTGCTCACCTCGCTGGGGGTGAGCAATGTTTCGTTCGGCCTGTCGGCCGGTGCGCGCGCCGTGCTGAACAGCGTCATGCTCTACCATGCGGTGCAGGCCGGGCTGGACATGGCCATCGTCAACCCGGCGCACATCACGCCGTATGGCGAAATTGCCGAAGACGCGCGCACGCTGGCTGAGGATTTGATCTTCAACCGGCGGCCGGACGCATTGCAGCGCCTGATCGAATTCTTCGAGCAGTCCGGCAGCGAGCCGGCACAAAAAGTGGACCAACAGAAGGCGGCGTTGCAGGCCATGACGCCCGAGCTGCGCCTGCACTGGCGCATCCTGCATCGCCAAAAAGAGAACATCGAAGCCGACATCGACGCCATCCTCCAGCGCGACACGGGTAATCGGCATGAAAGCGCTGTGGCGGTGCTGAACGGCATTTTGTTGCCCGCCATGAAAGAGGTGGGCGATAAATTCGGCTCCGGCGAATTGATCCTGCCGTTCGTGCTCCAGTCGGCGGAAGTGATGAAGAAGGCCGTGGCGCACCTGGAAACCTACCTGGAGCGCAAGGAAGGCGTCACCAAGGGCACGGTGGTGTTGGCGACGGTGTACGGCGACGTGCACGACATCGGCAAGAACCTGGTCAAGACCATTCTCTCCAACAATGGCTACACGGTGGTGGACCTGGGCAAGCAGGTGCCCGCGGAACAGATCATCTCCCGCGCGGTTGAGTTGAACGCGGATGCCATCGGGCTGAGCGCGCTGCTGGTTTCCACCAGCAAGCAAATGCCGTTGATCGTCAACGAATTGCAGCGCCGCGGCTTGAAGTTCCCGGTGATGATCGGCGGCGCGGCCATCAACCGGCGCTTCGGGCGGCGCATTCTGCTCACCGAAAACGGCGAGTTCTACGAGCCAGGCGTGTTCTACTGCAAGGACGCCTTCGAGGGCCTCTCGACGATGGATACGCTGACCGACGCCGCGAAACGCAATGGGTTTCTGGCGCAAATCCGCACCGAATCCGAGGCGGAGCTGGGGCGGGCCGCCCAGGTGGTTAGCAACGCGGGCAGCACGCGCATGCGCTCGGATGTGAAGCCGGCCGTCACCATTCCGCGCCCGCCCGGTTGGGGGCCGCGGGTGGTGCACAGCATGCCGCTCGAGGCGGTCTTCCAGCACCTGTCGCTCAACGAGTTGTTCCGCCTTTCCTGGGGCGCCAAGAACGCGCACGGGGAAGATTGGATCCGGCTAAAGGCGGAGTTTGAAGCCCGCCTGGACCGCATGAAGCGCGAAGCGCTGGCCGAAGGCTGGCTCAAGCCGCGCGCGGTGTACGGCTACTGGCCGGTTCAGGCGGACGGCGACGAGTTGATCGTGTACGAACCCGGCACGGTGCAGGCCGGCGCGCCGGTTGAGCAAACCCGCTTCTCGTTCCCGCGCCAGGCGGATGGTGAACACCTGTGCCTGGCGGATTACTTCGCGTCGGTTGACTCGGGCGTGATGGATGTGGTGGCGCTGCAGGTGGTGACGGTGGGGCAGGCGGCCACCGAACGGTTTGAGCGCTTGCAGGAGCGCGGGGAGTACACGGAAGCGTATTTCAGCCACGGATTGGCCGTCCAGACCGCTGAAGCCACGGCCGATTATTTGCATGCTCACGTCCGCCGCGAATTGGGGCTGGGCGCGGAACAGGGCAAACGCTATTCGTGGGGCTACCCGGCCATCCCGGAACTGGCGGATCACGCGCGCGTGTTTGAGCTGCTGCCCGCTGAAAGCGAGTTGGGTATGTCGCTGACGGCGGCGTACCAGTTGGTGCCTGAACAGTCCACGGCGGCCATCCTCTTGCACCACCCGGAGGCCAAATACTATACCGTCGGCGAAACGCGCGTCGAGCAATTGATGAAAAGTTGATGAAATAGGAAGGAACGGACAATCATGGTACTGGATAATCCCTTCTTGAAGTTGCTGGACAGCGGCAAACCGATCCTTTCGGACGGCGCAATGGGCACTATGTTGCATAAACGCGGCATCGGCTTTGACGTGTGTTTCGACGAGCTTAACCTGACCAACCCGGCGGTGGTTGGCGACATCCACCGCGCGTATATTGAAGCCGGCGCGAACATCATCCAGACCAACACCTTTGGCGGCAACCGCTACAAGCTGGAACAGCACGGCCTGGAGGACCGCCTGGTGGAAATCAATACCGCCGGGGTGGAATTGGCCCGGCGCGTGGTGTGGGCGTCGTTTAAACAGGTGCTGATTGCCGGCGATATTGGTCCGCTGGGCGTGCGCCTGGCGCCGTTCGGCCGGGTGCAACCTGAACAGGCCCGCCAGGCTTTTGCCGAGCAGATCACGGCGCTGGCCAACGCGGGCGTCGATCTGCTGATCATTGAAACCATGACCGACCTGTACGAGCTGCGCGAGGCAATTGCCGCCGCGCGGCAGGTGGCCCCTTACCTGCCGATCATCGCATCGATGACCTTCACGCGCGACGACCGCACGCTGCTGGGCGACGACCCGGTCAAGGTGGCGCGCGCCATGCACGGCTACGGCGCGGACGTGCTGGGGGTCAATTGTTCGGGCGGGCCGAATCAGCTACTGCGCATCCTTAAAGCCATGCGCGAGGCCGTCCCGGACGGCAAGTTCTCGGTGATGCCAAACGCCGGCTGGCCGCAGCAGGTGGGCGGGCGAATCATGTACCCGGCCGAGCCGGAGTACTTTGGCGAATACGCGCTCTCGCTGTGGAATTCCGGCGCAGATGTGTTGGGCGGCTGCTGCGGCACCACGCCCGAGCATATTGCCGCCATGACGCGCGCGCTGGAAAGCGCTGTTGAACGCGCTAACAGCGAGCGCGAAGCCGCTGAAATGCTGGAACCGGATGAGCCGCAACAGGCAGTCCAGCAAACCACCGGGCTGGGCCAGAAACTGGCCGAGGGACGTTTTGTGGTGGCCGTGGAAATGGATCCGCCGCGCGGGTATTCCACCCACAAACTGCTGGCAGGCGCCAGCCTGCTTGCCGAGGCCGGCGCGGATGTGATCAACGTGGCCGACAGCCCGATGGCGCGCATGCGCATGAGCCCCTGGGCGGTGTGCAGCCTGTTGCAGCGCCGCATTGGCGTGGAAACGGTGCTGCACTTTCCCACCCGCGGACGCAACCTGCTGCGCGTGCAGGGCGATCTGCTGGCCTCGCACGCCTTGGACGTGCGCAACGTATTTGTGGTGATGGGCGATCCGACCGCCATTGGCGATTATCCTGACGCGGCAGATAACTTTGACCTGGTGCCTTCGGGCCTCATCAAGCTGATCAAACAGGGTTTCAATGCCGGCGTTGACCATGCCGGGGTGGATATCGGCCAGCCAACATCGTTTTACGTGGGCTGCGCGCTGAACCTGAACCCGGACGATCCGGAAGCCGAAATCAAGAACCTGCGCCGCAAACTGCGCGCCGGCGCCGATTTTGTGCTCACGCAGCCGACCTACAACCCCGCCTCAGCAAACGCCTTTCTCCACCGAATCCGCGCGGAATTGGGTGAGGGCATGCGCCCGGTGCTGGCCGGCATTTTGCCGCTGGCCAGCAGCCGCCATGCTGCATTTTTGCACCAGGAAGTGCCCGGAATCTTCATTCCGGATGAGATTCAGCGGCGCATGGAGCAGGCCGGCGAGGCCGGAGCGCGCGAAGGAATCAAAATTGCGTTAGAATTAGCGCAGGCGCTGCGCGCCGAATTCAACGGGATTTACCTGATGCCCGCCTTCAACCGCTTTGATTACGCCGCTGAAATCATCGAAATGATCAAGCGGGAAGCGGAATAAGGTTGGCCGGGGCGCAGCAAATTTCGATGGGAGCTGCCCGATGTTGTTGACGATTGACATAGGCAACACGACATTGACGCTGGGCCTGTTTGAAGGCCAAAAACTGGGCGCCCGCTGGCGCCTGGCCACCGATTACGAACGGCTTCCGGATGAATACGGCCTGCAAATTTTGGGGCTGCTGCAAAACGGCGGCTGTTCCATCGCGCAACTGGATGGGGTTTGCCTCTCATCGGTTGTGCCGCCGATCACCGGCCGCATCATCACCGCCAGCAAACAATACCTGAACCAGGATTGCTTCGTGGTGGATCACTCGATCAAAACTGGCATCAACATCCAGTACGACGAACCGCGGGCGGTGGGTTCGGATCGGCTTTGCGATGCAGCGGCGGTGATGCACCTGTACGGCGGGCCGGCCTGCGTGGTCGATTTTGGCACGGCCACCACCTTCAACGCCATCACCAAAGAAGGCGAATACCTGGGCGGCGCGATCACGCCCGGCATCAACATTTCCGCCGAGGCGCTGTTTTCGCGAACCGCCAAGCTGCCGCGCGTCGAGCTGGCTGCCCCGCCGGCGGTGATCGGGCGCAACACGGTGCACGCCATTCAATCCGGGCTGGTGTTCGGCTATGTGTCGCTGGTGGAGGGCATGGTGGCGCGCTTCCGCAAGGTGCTGGGCGATGACATGAAGGTGATCGCCACCGGTGGTTACTCCGAGATCGTCGCGGACGAAACCGATGTGTTCACAACCGTCGCGCCCTGGCTGACGCTTTACGGTATGCGCATTCTCTGGGATCTGAATCATTGATATGACCAATCCACTTGCCAACAAACGCATTTTGCTGGGCGTCACCGGATCCATTGCCGCCTACAAAGCCGCCGACCTGGCTTCCAGGCTGACCCAGGCCGGCGCGCTGGTCGATGTGGTGCTGACCGAAAGCGCGGCGAAATTTGTCTCCCCGCTCACGTTTCAATCGGTCACCGGCCGCAAAGCCTATACGGATGCCGATCTGTGGGGCGGCGAAGGGCACGTCACGCACATTGGCCTGGGCCACGCGGCCGACCTGGTGTTAATCGCGCCGGTCTCGGCCAATACCCTGGCCAAACTGGCGCATGGGATGGGCGACAACCTGCTGAGCGTGACCGTGCTGGCTTCGCATTGCCCGCTGGTGCTGGCGCCGGCTATGGACGTGGGCATGTACAGCCACCCGGCCACGCAGGCCAACGTTGAAATCCTGCGACAGCGCGGCGCTGTATTCATCGGACCCGAGGAAGGCCGCCTGGCCTCCGGGTTGGTGGGCCTGGGCCGATTCGTCGAGCCTGCGCGGATCCTCGGGCAGACGCGTTACCTGCTTTCGCGCAGCGGTCCGCTGGCCGGGCGCAAGATTGTTGTCACGGCCGGGGGCACGCAGGAACCGATTGACCCGGTGCGCATGATCACCAACCGTTCCTCCGGCAAGCAGGGCTACGCGGTGGCGCAGGCCGCGCTGGACGCCGGCGCGGAGGTGGTTTTGATCAGTGCGCCGACCGCGTTGACCCCGCCGGTGGGGGCGGCCCTGGTGGCGGTGAAGACCGCCGCGCAGATGCAGGCAGCCGTGCTGGCCGAGACCGGCGACGCGTACGCATTGATCATGGCGGCAGCCGTGGCTGATTTTCGCCCGCTGCCGGCTGCGCAAAAGCTCAAAAAGGAAACCGGCATTCCCAGGATTGAGCTGGAAGCGACCGCCGACATCCTGGCGGCTGTGTCCGCGCGCAAAGCGGAGACCGGCTTTCCGAAGTTCATGGTCGGTTTTGCCGCCGAGAGCCAGGATTTGCTCAAGAACGCACAGTCAAAACTCGAACGCAAACGCCTCGATATGATTGTGGCCAATGACATCCTGGCGGAGGACGCGGGTTTTGAGGTGGATACCAACCGCGTGGTGCTGCTGTTCGCCGATGGCCGCATCCAGAAGCTGCCCGTGCAGGAGAAATCCGAAATCGCCGAGGCAATCCTCCAGCAGATCATCGCCTGGGGGTGATCTGGCGCCCAATTCCTGGCTTCAACCGGGCCAAATCGCCGCCCGCGGCTAATTCAAACAAGCTCATCATCGATTGACACAAGGCACAATGACCCGCATCCTGGTTTGCTCTGACATACATGCCAACCTTACCGCCCTCGAAGCGGTACTGAACGACGCCGGCAAGGTGGATTCGGTCTGGTGCCTTGGGGACGTGGTGGGGTACGGCCCCGACCCCAACGAATGCATCCAGCGCCTGCAAACCTTGCCGAACCTGGTCTGCCTGATTGGCAATCATGACGCCGCTGCGCTCGGGCAACTGGATATCAA
>CALMIB010000491.1 GCA_937863945.1 uncultured Longilinea sp. | reverse complement strand
GCGCTGGCGGGCGTTCTCGATGTGCGCCAGCATGGCCTCGCGCACGGCGGCCGCGTCGCGGGCACGCAGCGCCGGCAGGATGACGTGGTGTTCGCTCTGCGAGGCGCTGGCCGCGCCGGCGCGCCGCCAGGCAGCCAGGTTGAAGCGCATGGCCACGCGGTGCAGGCGCAGCAGGTAGTCGCGCAGGTAGGGGTTGCCGGCGGCTTCGGCCAGCAGCGCGTGAAATTGATAGTCCAGCTCGGCCAGCGCGGTGAAATCGTGCTGCGCGTCCGCATCCTGTAATTGCTCCACCAGCCCGGCCAGTTCGTCGAGCTGCGCCGCGCTCAGCCGTCGGCAGGCCAGCGAGGCCGACGGCCCGATCACCATCGCCAGCGCGTCCATCACGTCCACAAAGTCGAACACGCTCAGCGGCGTAACCATCACGCCCTGGCGCGGGGTGTGCTGCAACAGCGCCTGTTCGGTGAGGCGCTGGATGGCTTCGCGCAGCGGGGTGCGCCCCCAGTTGTAGCGGCTCATCAGTTCGGCTTCGCTCAGCGCCGCGCCGGGCTCGAGTTCCAGGGTGAGGATCAGGCGGCGCAGTTCGCTTTCGACGCGGTCGGATTCGCGGTCATGTGTCATGGGGAGGTCCTTAAGAGGGATTAACCACGGACACGGAGATCACGGAGAAGAAAAAGATGAGAGGAAAAGAAACAATCTAGAAAGTAAGAAAGCTGCTTTTATTGGCTGAATTTTTTAACTCTATTTTTCTCACAAAACTCTTCTCCGTGTACTCCGTGGTGATATTCCTTTCCTTATTAAACCATAATCGCATTCTAAAAACAATATCCAATTTGTATATATTTTGGATATTTCGTCGTATAATACAAATATGACCACCGGCATGCTGTTCGACATCCGCCGCTACGCCATTCATGATGGCCCGGGCATCCGCACCACCGTGTTCTTCAAGGGCTGCCCGCTGCGCTGCGCCTGGTGCCACAACCCCGAGAGCCAGTCGCCCGCGCTGGAGTTGATGCTGCGCCCCAACCGCTGCATTTCGTGCGGCGCGTGTGCGCAGGTCTGCCCCGAACTGGCCGTCCAGCCGGTGGACGGGCGCTACGTGACCGACCGGGCCGCCTGCACGGTCTGCGGGGTCTGCGTCGAGGCCTGCTACGCCGACGCGCGCCAGATCGTCGGGCGCGAGTACACCGTCGAGGAGGTCATGGCAGTCATCGAGCGCGACCGCGATTTTTACCTGCATTCCAACGGCGGCGTGACCTTCTCGGGCGGCGAGCCGCTGATGCAGCCGGATTTTTTGCTGGGACTGCTGCGCGCCTGCAAGACCGCCGGGCTGCACACCGCGCTGGATACCTGCGGTTACGCCGCCTGGGAGACCTTTGAGCGCGCGCTGCCCTATACCGACCTGCTGCTCTATGATCTTAAGCTGATGGACCAGGCCGGCCACCGCCAGATCACCGGCGTGCCCAACCGCCGCATCCTCGACAACCTGCACCGCCTGAGCGCACTGGGCGCGACGATCTGGCTGCGCTTGCCGCTCATTCCCGGCATCAACGATGACGCGGAGAACCTCCGCGCCACCGCCGCCTTCGTCGCCGCGCTGCCCAACCCCGCGCCGCTGTACTTATTACCCTATCACAACTCCGCCGAAGCCAAATACGCCGGCCTCGGCCTGCCGTTTCAACTGCCCGGCATCCAAACGCCCACAGATGCACACATGCATGCCATCGCCGAGTACTTCACCCGGGCCGGATTGAATGTCGTACTTGGAGGTTGACCCATGCCGATGACCGAACGCGTCGCCCGTTTGCGCCGCCAATCGCTGGACGCGCGCCCCACGCTCTCCGCCGAGCGCGCCGAGCTGATGACCGATTTTTACGCCCAACCGCACGGCCTGCGCTCCGCGCCGGTGGAGCGCGCGCTTTCGTTTGAGTACCTGATGGCGCATAAGACCATCTACATCAGCGCGGGCGAGCTGATCGTCGGCGAGAAAGGCCCCGCGCCCAAGGCCACGCCCACCTACCCCGAGCTGTGCTGCCACACCCTCGAGGACCTCGACATCCTCGACACGCGCGCCAAGACTTCCTTCGCGGTCAGCGCGCAGGTCAAGCAGATTTACGCCGACAAAATCATCCCCTTCTGGCGCGGCAAATCGATGCGCGAGCGCCTGTTCGCCGAGATGACGCCCGAGTGGATCGCCGCCTACGAAGCCGGCCTGTTCACCGAGTTCATGGAGCAGCGCGCTCCCGGCCACACCGTGCTGGACGACAAGATCTACCGCCTGGGCCTGCTCGATTTCCAGACCGCAATTGATGAAAGCCTGGCAAAGCTGGATTTTCTCAACGATCCGCACGCCTTCGCCAGGCAGGAGGAACTGCGCGGCATGCGCATCGCCGCCGGCGCGCTGATCACCTTTGCCGAACGGCACGCCGCGCTGGCCCGCGAGCTGGCCGCCGCCGAGCCCGACCCGCTCCGCCGCGCCGAGCTGGAGCAGATCGCCGAAACCTGTTCGTGGGTGCCCGCGCACGCCCCGCGCACCTTCCGCGAGGCGCTGCAATATTACTGGTTTGTCCACCTGGGCGTCACCAGCGAGCTGAACACCTGGGACGCCTTCTGCCCCGGCCACCTCGACCAGCACCTGGCGCCCTTCTACCGCCGCGAGCTTGCAAACGGCACGCTCACCCGCGAAACCGCCGAAGAATTGTTGCAGTGCTTCTGGATCAAGTTCAACAACCAGCCCGCGCCGCCCAAGGTGGGCGTCACCGCCGAGGAGAGCGGCACCTACACCGACTTCGCCCAGATCAACACCGGCGGGCTGCTGGCCGACGGCTCGGACGGCGTCAGCGAGGTGACCTACCTGATCCTCGACGTGATCGAAGAGATGCGCCTGCTGCAACCCTCCTCGTCCATCCAGGTCAGCGCGCAAAACCCGGATGAATTCATCCACCGCGCCGCGAAGATCATCCGCACCGGCTTCGGGCAGCCCTCGGTGTTCAACAGCGACCTGATCGTCGCCGAGTTGACCCGCCAGGGCAAGTCGCTGGTGGACGCGCGCTGCGGCGGCTCGAGCGGCTGCGTGGAAGTGGGCGCCTTCGGCAAGGAAGCCTACATCCTGACCGGCTACTTCAACCTGCCCAAGCTGTTCGAACTGGCGCTCAACGACGGGCGCGATCCGCGCACCGGCGCGCAGCTCGGTCCCCGCACCGGCGACCCGCGCAGCTTCGCCAGCTTCGACGAGCTGTTCAGCGCCTTCGAACGGCAGTTGTTGCACTTCATCGACATCAAAGTGCGCGGCAGCAACGTCATCGAGCGCCTGTACGCTGCCTTCCTGCCGTGTCCGTTCCTCTCGCTGCTGATCGACGACTGCATCGCGCGCGGTAAAGACTATCACGACGGCGGCGCGCGCTACAACACCTCCTACATCCAGGGCGTGGGCGTCGGCTCGCTCACCGACATGCTCAGCGCGGTCAAATATCATGTATATGAAGAGCGCGACCTGTCGATGGACGCGCTGCTTTCGGCGCTGGCCGGCAATTTTGCTGACGAGCGCACCCGCCTGCTGCTGGCCAACCGCACGCCGCGCTTTGGCAACGACGACGAGCGCGCCGACGCGCTGACCGTGCGCATCTTCGAGGCCTATTTCAACGCGGTTGACGGGCGGCGCAACACCCGCGGCGGTGAATACCACATCAACCTGCTGCCCACCACCGTGCACGTCTATTTTGGCGCGGTCACCGGCGCCACCCCCGACGGCCGCTGCGCCGGGCTGCCGCTCTCGGAGGGCGTTTCGCCCGTGCAGGGCGCCGACCGCTGCGGCCCCACCGCCGTGCTGCGCTCGGTGGCAAAGATGGATCACGGCCGCACCGGCGGCACGCTGCTCAACCAGAAATTCACCCCGCAACTGCTGGCCGACGAGGCCGGGTTGAACGGGCTGGTGCAGCTTATCCGCGCCTACTTCGCCATGCGCGGCCATCACATCCAGTTCAACGTGGTGGACGCCGAAACGCTGCGCGCCGCCCGGCGCGACCCGCAGTCGCACCGCGACCTGATCGTGCGCGTGGCCGGCTACTCGGATTACTTCTGCGACCTTTCGGAGACGCTGCAGGACGAGATCATCGCGCGCACGGAGCACGAGACGTTCTGAGGAAAGACAACCTGTTATTTTACAGTGACGGCGTCAGTCGTTCTCTGCACTGTCGGGACAACCATTTCACGGCAGCTTAATGGCTCTTTCGCCAGGTTAAAATGCAAATCAGGCTCCCGTCGGATCGGACCTATTCCCATGTTTGTGCTTTCCCAGGGTCGATCCAGGCACAGGGGAATGGCGCAAATTGTGGCAAACGTTGCATCACTCTAAGACGAAAAGCATTAGCCAGCCGGGCTGAAAATGCGTTATGATGCTACGGCGCGGGGCATCGACCGGTTGTATTGTTTCATCCGATCCTTATTCCAACCCATTTAAACGAGGCGTAGCGATATGACTTCTGTGAAGCGTGTCCACAACTTCAATGCCGGCCCCTCAGCCATGCCGGTGTCGGTACTCGAAAAGGCTCAGGCCGACCTGCTCAGCTTTGAAGGCTGCGGCATGTCCGTGATGGAAATGAGCCATCGCTCCAAAGAATTCGAAGGCATCATCAACACCGCCGAAGCCGACCTGCGCGAGCTGATGGGCATCCCGGCCAATTACAAGGTCATGTTCCTGCAGGGCGGCGCCACGCTGCATTTTGCCATGCAGGCGATGAACTTCCGCCCGGCCGGCGCCTCGGCTGACTACATCGTCACCGGCGCCTGGAGCAAGGCCGCCGTCAAGGAAGCGGTCAAGCTGGGCGCCACCAACATCGCCTTCAGCGGCGACGCCGACAAGTTCTCGCGCCTGCCCGCCGCCAGCGAGCTGAAGTTTGACCCGCAGGCCGCCTACGTGCACTTCTGCCACAACGAAACCATTCACGGCGTCGAGTTCAAAGACGAGCCGGTGGTGCCCGCAGGCGTGCCGCTGATGTGCGACGTGTCCTCCGACTTCCTCAGCGGGCCGCTGGATGTGAGCAAGTACGCCATGATTTACGCCGGCGCGCAGAAGAACGCCGGTCCGGCGGGCGTGGTGATCGTCATCGTGCGCGATGACATGCTGGAGCGCGTGCCCGCCAACCTGCCCGTCATGCTCGACTACAAGGCCATGGCCGAAGCCGCCTCGCTGCACAACACGCCGCCCTGCTGGTCGATCTACATGTGCGGGCTGGTGTTTAAATGGCTCAAGGAACTGGGCGGCCTGGATGCCATCTACAAGCTCAACCAGCAGAAGGCCAAACTGCTCTACGACGCCATCGACGGCTCGGGCGGCTATTACCGCGGCCATGCCGCGCCCGCGGCCCGCTCGATCATGAACGTGCCCTTCCGCATGCCCAGCGAAGAACTGGAAGAGCAGTTCGTCAAGGAAGCCAAGAAGGCTGAACTGATCGGTCTGAAGGGCCATCGCTCGGTGGGCGGCCTGCGCGCCTCCATCTACAACGCCGTGCCGCTCGAATCGGTCAAGGCGCTGGTCGATTTTATGGCCGAATTCCAGAAGAAGAACGGCTAAAAAGCAACCCTGCCACCGCGACGGGCTCTGCATCTGCAGGGCCCGTTTTTGTGCGCCGCCGGCAACCCATCAATGCCTGCCGTTTCCCCGCGCTCCAAAACCCCTTGACAGAAAAAGCGCGCGTTCACACGTTATAATAGCGGTATGCGACACTTAAAATTCACTCGCTGGATTTCCCTGCTGGCGCTGCTGGCCGGCCTGGTGGGCGGCACGCTGCGCGCGGGCGCGCCGGCTGCCGTGCAGGCCGCCCCGCTGGCCTCCGATGTGACCGCGTACGACCTGATCATTGCCATGAACGCGCTGCGCATGGGCAACGGCCTGCCCGCGCTGATTGAAGACCCCATCATCAACGCGGTGGCGCAGTCCACTGCCGAGATCATGGCGGCCAACAACATGTCCTGGCACATCGGCGACGTCTCCGGGCGGTTGCAATCGGCCGGGTACGGCGGCGGATCGAAGGTGTGGGGCACCGAAAACTTCGCCGTCGGCAACATGACCCTGGATGAGATCATGGTGGTGTGGGCGGATCCCTCGCACATGATTCCCGCGGTCAACCCGGCCTACTGCCACGTTGGCGCGGGGGTGGCCTCCGCGGGCGGCGGGCGCTACTATTACGTCCTGCAGGCGGCCTACACCGCCGGTACATCGTGCGGCGAATACATCTCGCCGGTTGGCACGCTGCCCCCCGGCGGCAACGTGGGCAATTACGGTATCATCGTGCCGGTGGAAGTGGCCACGCCCGACGCCGAGGGCAAGCTCTTTCACACCGTCAAGACCGGCCAATCGCTGTGGGCCATCGCCATTGCCTACCAGGTGACCATCAAAGACATCGAGATCTGGAACAACATCTCGCGCAACGACAAGTTGCAGGTGGGGCAGGTGCTGTTCATCCCCGGCGCCAACACGGCCGGCTATGCCACGCCCACGCCGGTGGGCATGGTCCAGAAGAGCACGCCGGACGCCGACGGCAAGATCGTCCACATCGTGGCGGCCTACAACACGCTGACCACCATCGGCGATGCCTACCAGGTGAAGGTGGATACGATCCTGGCGCTGAACAACTGGCAGCTCGACTGGCCGCTGCAGATCGGGCAAAAGCTGCTGATTGATGCCGGCAACGTCACGCCCAGCCCCACGCCGCGCCCGCTGACGCCGCTGGAAAAGCTCACCCCGGCCGCGGACGGCAAGTATTATCACACCGTGCAAAGCGGTGAGACGCTTTCGTGGATTGCCAAACTGTATGAAACCACCGCGGAAAAAATACAGGCCTGGAATAACCTGATCAGTTCAGATATTTTCCCCAACCAGCAGCTCCTCTTGCAGGTGACTCCGCCGGCCACGCTGACGCCCACGCCCGGCCCGCCCACCGCCACGCCCACGGTCACGCCGGTGACGCCCACCTTCACGGCCACGCCCAGCGCCACGCCTGCTCCCACCTTCACGCCCACGCCCGAGCCGTTCCTCTCGCTCAGCGGCGGCACGCCCTGGATCGGCGCATCGGTGATCGGGCTGCTGATCGGGGTTGGGGTGCTGGTGCTGCTGATGGTACGCAGGAAGAGGGCAGAGTGATGGGTGATGCGTGATGAGTGATGAGTAATGCGTTCTGAGGAATTGTCGTCTGTGACATTCTCCAGGGGCAAATCCGCGCTTGGACAGGCGTCCGTCACTACTCAGATCCCATCAGCGCAGCCCTTTTATCCTCTTCATCGCTGTGAGTACTCTCCCAACCCCAGCTCGCGAACCGTCTCCGGGGTCGGGCGGCCGTCGTCGCCCCAGCCGATGGCCTGCCAGTAGGCCTGCATCATCGCCTCCACCGGCACGCTGCGGCCGCGGTTAGCGCCCGCGCTTTGCGGCGGCTGCCCGGCGGCGCGCGGGTGAATCTTCAGCGCGCGCGGGTCGATGCCTTCGCGCAGGTTGAACATCTGGCGCAGCGTTTGAATGCGCTTGCCGATCTGCATGTATTCGGCCGGCGATTTGTGCCAGCCCAGCGCGGCGTTGAGCCACTCGAACAGCGGCAGCCGGTCGGCGCCGAGGAACGCGCCGAACATGCACAGCCCGGCGGCATTGAAAAGCTGGGTGTAACAACTGTTGGCGACCGCGGCGGCGGCGTTTTCGGCGCTGGCGCGGTAGCGGCTGGACCGGGAGTAAAACAGGCCGGGCCGCGGCAGCCCGGGCACGCGCGTCCACAGGCGGTACATATCGTAATAAATCTGCGAACCGGTGGTGTGACGGCCGGGGGTGGGATCCACGCTGGCATGCAGCGCATAGCCGGGATCCAGGCGCGGGTCGTGCATCGAAATCTCCTGCCCGCCGGCATGCACCGCGCCCTCCGGCGACGAGCCGTTCAGGCGCTGCGCCGCGCGTTTGACCCCGTCGGCCAGCAGGTTGCCCAGCCCCTCGCGGGCGATCATTTGCTCCACCAGCGCCTGCACGGCAGCCACGTTGCCCCAGCGCAGCTCCAGCCCGCCGGTATCGGCCTGCGTCAGGCGGCCTTTTTCATACAGTTCCATTGCGAAGGCCACCGCCGAGCCGGCCGAGATGCTGTCCATGCCGGCGCGGTTGAGCCGGTCATTGATCGCGAAGATGGCCTCGAGGTCGTTGTTCAGCAGCAGGCCGCCGAAAGACATCACGGTTTCGTATTCGGGCTTGTGCGTTTCGCCGCCTTTTCCATCCAACGAGCAAATTCCGCCGCAGGCCAGCGGGCAGGCATAGCAGCGGTATTTCTTCAGCTCGCGCGCGCGGATTTTGTCGGGATCGATGCCCGCCGAAACCCTGGCCGGGTAATCCAGGTAGCTGCCCTGCCAGTTCTTGACCGGCGAATCGCCCCATTCCACCGAAGTCTGGTTGAGGCTGCTGGTGCCCCATTTCTGGTACAGCTTGGTGGTAATCAGGCCGTCCATGCGCAGGATCAAAGGCATACTGCGCAGCAGCACGCCCAGCGCGGGCATGAAGCGGCCCGGCGGCAGCGGCACATTGAGCTTGTAAAAGCGGCGCGCCCGTTTGCTGAGCGCCTTCATCTTTTCGGGGTCGGCGGACTGGACCGGCCGCGCGCCCTTGAGCACCACGGCCTTCAGGCGCTTGGCGCCCATCACCGCGCCCAGCCCCGAACGCGCCGCCATGCGGCCGTAATCGTGGCAGATGCCGGCAATCAGCGAAAGGCGCTCGCCGGCCGGGCCAATGCAGGCCACTGCCGGTTGCCGGCCGCCGCCGTAACGTTCGCGCAGCGTGCGCTCGGTCTCAATCGCGTCCTGGCCCCACAGATCCTGTGCATCCACCAGGCGCGCGCCCTGCGCATCCACCAGTAATATCACCGGCCGCGGGCTGATTCCGCGCACGAAAATGCCGTCATAGCCACACTGCTTGATGGCCGGCGAGAGCCTGCCGCCGCAGTTGGCGTCGCCCCAGGTGCCGGTCAGCGGCGACTTGCCCACCGCCATCCAGCGCCCGGTGAACAGGCTGGGCGTGCCGGTCAGCAGGCCGGAGATGAACCCGAGCACGTTGTCGGGGCCCAACGGATCGGCGCCGGCCGGAATGCGGCGGTAGAGCAGCGCGGCGGCCAGCCCCAGCCCGGAGAGGAACTGCTCATACAGGCTGTCGGGCAGCGCCTCTTCGCGGCACTCACCCGCGCCCAGGTCCACCCACAGAATTTTGCCGGAATACGGTTTGCCAGTCATTTGCCGCCTTGTGAAATCGAATGACGTGATAGGCCTTGTTCGGCGGAATTTTGCCGGACAGGGATATTATGACCGCCTTTGGCGCAGGCCGGAATGGTTGCCGGCCCGGCTGAAAACCAACTGTAAAGTCAGACCCCCGGTGGCTACATCCAGCACCCGGCCGGCCGAAAACGCGTTGAGAAATTGATGCAAGCGCATATCACCCCTGCGATTAAGTGAAATAACGTTTCCAGTATAGTCGAAAAATGGCCGGATGCTCATCCGGCGGCGGGCCGGCTCGCCCGTCGAAATAACGAAATCGTAAAGCGCCAGGGCGCGTATTTCCATCCGGTTTGTGTTTTAATCATTGCAATCCTTTGAAATTCATCCCATCAGGAGGCCGCCGCATGACTCTCCGCGCTTCAACACTCATTCCCAGCGAACTGGTGTATTTCAACGCCGAAAAACTGGTTTCAAGCAAGGGCGTGTTCAACAAAACCGGCCTGCTGCACACCGACGTGCAGGTTAACCGCGTGGAACTGGCCCAGCACATGCTGGCGGCGGCCTTTTTGGCCAATGAGCAGGCCGGGTTGATGCGCCTGGAACTGCGCCAGAAGAATGTGATGTTTGGACTGGGCTCGAAAACCGCGCTGTTCGCCGACCCCACCGGCCAGCCGCCGCGCTGGGAGGGCCCCTGCCTGGAGGCCGACCTGCTGGCCGCCGCCGGGCGCGCCGCCAACAGCGAGGTGGAAAGCATCGTGGCGGCCTGGCTGGCGCGCGACTACTCGGACCCCTACGACGAGCTGTTCTCGCGCGTGAAGATGAACCTTGCCGGGCGCGGCCTGCTGGACATGCAGGAGGAGCGCAAGTTGAAGATCTTCGTCAGCCGCAGCTTTAGCCTGCCCGCCGAGGCGCGCGCTTTCATCGCCGCCCAGCCGCTGGGACCGCTCACCGCGCTGCTGCAGGGCTGCCAGAATTCCCGCCCGCAGGTCTGGCAGGAACTGGTCAAGCAGATCAAGAAGGCGATCGATTCGCGCCAGGAAAAGATGGACGTGGATTCATGATTCGTTGATTCGGGATTTGCATGGGGTCGGTTGGGTGGCGGGTCTTTTGCCATTGGACCGGCCCTTTTTATTCTGGCGGTCTTTGCGCCTTCGCGGTGTTGTTTTCGCCCCATGCCAAAGCGGTAATTGGTTAGCGGGGCAGCGCGTCTTCACAAATCGGCCCCCGCATTGCCTCAAAACGCATGGACCTGGAGCGCATTTGACCTGAACCTCTTCATTGCGGTACACTTCGAGGATTGCAACGAGGAGATAATTTAATGAACAACCACTATTACGTACCCGAAAGCGCCCTGGCCATCGTGGCGCACCCGGATGACATCGAATTTTCCTGCGCCGGCACCACCGCCCGCTGGGCGCGCGCCGGCGCGCGCATCGCCTACCTGCTGTGCACCAGCGGCGACGTGGGCATCGCCGAGCCCGGCATGACCCGCGCCCGCGCGACCGAGATCCGCGAGGCCGAGAGCCGCGCGGCGGCCGAAATCGCCGGGGTGCGCGACGTGATCTTCCTGCGCGAGCCCGACGGCATGCTCGAGGCCACCATCGCGCTGCGCAAGCGCATCGTGCGCGAGATCCGCCGCTTCCGCCCCGAGGTGATCATCACCGGCGACCCGACCGTGGTCTTCTCCAGCGCCGACTACATCAACCACCCCGACCACCGCGCCGCGGCGCAGGCCGCGCTGGACGCCACCTTCCCGGCCGCCGGGCAGCCCAACCTGTTCGAGGAGCTGGCCGCCGAGGGCCTGACCGCCTTCAAGCCGCGCAAGGTGTACATCACCGCCTGGGATAAAGGCGACACCTACGTCAGCATCGACGAGACCATCGACGTCAAGGTGGCCGCGCTGCGCGCCCACAAGAGCCAGATGCGCGACTGGGACCCCGAGCCGATGATCCGCGAAGCTGCCGGCGAGGCCGCCCGGGGCAAGGAAATGCAGTACGCCGAGAGCTTCAGGGTGGTGACGCTGGTGGACGATGAAGCCTGGGCCAAGACGGGCGGCAACGTGCCGGCGTAGGCCGAACGGACGCGCATGAAACTTTTTCTCAAGCTGGTCATTTCCCTGGTCATCGTCGCCATGCTGGTGGGCGCGTACTACCTCTTCCTGCGCCCCAACGAGGACGGCTCGACCGGCGTGATGTCGGAACGGCAGACCAAAATCCTGGCCTTCCTGGGCGACCCGGCCGGGCACGCCGACTGGATGCTGCCCGCCGGAACGGTGTGCGGCGACGCGCCCTTCCAGGTGCCCACCGACGGCTACATCGGCTTCGTGTGGGACGATTCGTTCTCGCCCGGCCACCATCACACCGGGCTGGATATTTTCGGCGGCGAACAACCCGGCCTGACGCCGGTCTATGCCGCCCACGACGGCTATCTGACCCGCGAAACCGGCTGGAAATCCACGCTCATCATCCGCATCCCCTCCGACCCGCTGCAACCCGGCCGGCAGATCTGGACGTATTACACCCACATGGCCGACCGGCTGGGCAACGACACCATCGTGGACGCGTTTCCGCAGGGCACCGGGGAGGTCTTTGTCGAGGCCGGCACGCTGCTGGGCTACCAAGGCAACTACTCCGGCGACCCGCTCAACCCGGTGGGCGTGCATCTGCACTTTTCCATCGTCAAAGATGACGGCAGCGGGCGCTTCCTCGACGAGCGCGAGATCGCCAACACGCTCGACCCGTCGCCCTACTTTGGCATGGCCCTGAATGCTCACGACAACCCGTCCGAGGTGCCGCTGTGCCCGGTGCAGCCGTGAGCCGCCCGCTGGCCGGTAAAATTGCGCTGGTGAGCGGCGCGGGGCGCGGGCTGGGCCGCCTGCTGGCGCTGGAACTGGCGCACGCCGGCGCGGCGGTGGCCGCGCACGACCTTTCGCCGGTGCACCTGGACGCGACCGTTGAAGCGGTGCGCGCGGCGGGCGGAGAGATTCACGCCTACACCGGCGAGAGCGGCAAGGGACTGCCCGCAACCGTGCTGGTGGATGAGGTGCTGGGCGATTTCGAGCGCATCGACCTGCTGTTTCACTGCGCCTGGGCGCGCCCGGCCGCGCCGCTGCTGCAACTGGACGAGTGGGACTGGCAGCGCACCTTTGAATCCAACGTCACCTCGCCTTATTTGCTGCTCAAGCTGGTGGGCGGCCTGATGCGCCAGCAGGGCGGCGGCGCGGCGGGCATCTTCGCTGTTGACGCGCGCACCCCGCCGGTCTTCGCGGCCAGCCAGCAGGCGCGCCTGGCGCTGGCGCGCGCAGCGGCGGCTGAATTTCTGACGTATAATATCTCTATATTCGCGATTTGCCTGGGGGAGAGTTTGAGCAACAGCGGCGAGGCCTCCCTGCCTGCCGGCAGTGAAACGCCCGAGCTGACCCGCGCCGTGCAACTGGCCGTGCAACTGGCCGCCCTCCCCGCCGCGGATGCGCCCGGCCCGGTGTACACCGCCGGCCTGAATCCTTCCCCGTTGGAGTGAGCCATGCTTTCGTACCGCGACCTGGTGAGTGGACTGAAGCAGATCAACCTGGACGCCAGTGCGCCCGTCATCGCGCACGCTTCGCTTTCGGCGTTTGGCGAGGTGCGCGGCGGCGCCGACGCGCTGCTGGGCGCGCTGCTCTCGCAGGTGGGCGGGCTGATGGCGCCGGCTTTCACCTACAACACCATGATCACGCCGCTGGAAGGCCCGCCCGATAACGGCCTGACCTACGGCGGCGGTGATGACCAGAACCGCATGGCCGAATTTTTTACGCCCGATATGCCCGCCGACCGCCTGATGGGCGCGTTCGCCGAGGCGCTGCGCCGGCATCCCGGCGCCAAACGCTCGGCGCACCCCATCCTGTCGTTCTGCGGGGTGGGGGTGGAGGATGCCCTGGAAGCCCAGACGCTGGAAGAGCCGCTCGCCCCGATCGAGGCGCTGGCCGGGCGGGGCGGCTGGGCCGTGCTGCTGGGCGTGGACCACACCTGCAACACCATCCTGCACGCCGCTGAAAAACGCGCCGGGCGCAGGCAGTTCGTGCGCTGGGCGCTGACCGAAGCGGGCGTGCGCGCCTGCCCGGGTTTCCCGGGCTGTTCCAACGGCTTCGAGCAACTCGCGCCGCTGGTCAAGGCCATCACCCGCACGGCGCATATCGGCAACGCCGAAGTGCGCGCCCTGCCGCTGGCCCCCATGATCGAAATCGCCGCCGGCCTGATCCGCGAGGACCCGCTGGCGCTGCTGTGCGACTCGCCTGACTGCGAACGCTGCCAGGCGATCCGCCTCATTTCTGCCCCAACCCGTTGAGCCATGAACACCGCACCTCACAGCTACCTCACCCACCTGGAATGTACCGAATGCGGCCGGACGTTTGACGCCGGTCAACTGCAAACCTTTTGCCCCGACTGCCGTTCGCCGCTGATGGCGCGCTACGACCTGGCGCGCCTGCGCGCGGAGGCGTCGCGCGAGCAATTTGCCGCCCGCCCGCGCGGCATGTGGCGCTGGGCCGAGCTGCTGCCCGTGCGCGATCCGCAATTCCGCCTGACGCTGGGCGAGGGCGACTGCCCGCTGCTGCCGCTGCCCCGCCTGGGCGCGGAACTGGGCATGCCGCGCCTGTTCGTCAAGGACGAGGCGCTCAATCCGACCGGTTCGTTCAAGGCGCGCGGACTGTGCGCCGCGGTGGCGCGCGCGCTGGAACTGGGCGTGCGCGAGTTTGTCATTCCCACCGCGGGCAACGCCGGCGGCGCGCTGGCGGCCTATGCCGGGCGGGCCGGGGTGCCCGCGCACATTTACATGCCCGCCGACACGCCGCGCGCCAACCAGGTGGAAGTGCAGGCGGCTGGCGCGGACCTGCACCTGGTGGACGGTTTGATCAACGACGCCGCGCGCGAAGCCGCCGCCGGGGCGGCCGCCCACGGCTGGTTCGACGTTTCGACCTTCAAAGAGCCTTACCGCTGCGAGGGCAAGAAGACCATGGGCCTCGAACTGGCCGAGAGTTTCGGCTGGCGCCTGCCGGACGTGATTCTCTATCCCACCGGCGGCGGCACCGGCCTGGTGGGCATGTGGAAGGCCTTCGCCGAGTTGGAAGCGCTGGGCTGGATCGGGCCTGAGCGCCCGCGCATGGTCAGCGTGCAGGCCGAAGGCTGCGCGCCCATCGTGCGCGCCTTCCGGCAGGGCAGCCCGCGCGCTGAATTCTGGCAGGATGCGCACACGCTGGCCTCGGGTCTGCGCGTGCCGGGCGTGTTTGCCGACCGGCAGGTGCTGCGCGCGCTGCGCGAAAGCGGCGGCGCCGCCCTGGCCGTCAGCGACGAAGAGATCACGGCCGCGCAGCGCGAGCTGGCCGCCGGCGAGGGCATCTTCGCCGCGCCCGAAGGCGCCGCCACGCTGGCCGCCCTGCGGCATTTGCGGGAGAACGATTGGATCGCCGCGGACGAAACGGTAGTGCTGTTCAACACCGGCAGCGGCTTGAAATACATTTAGGGGGAAGATGGTTTTATGATCTCACAGGACCGCACCCGCTCATCGTTGGAACTGCTGCTCAGCATCAGCCGCGAACTGGCCACCACGCTGGATATGCACACCGTGCTGGCGCGCGTGCTGGAGCTTTCGATTGCCAACGTGGGCGCGGAACGCGGCAGCCTGATTGTGCTGGATGCCAACCTGCAGCCGGTGGATGCCGCCATCCTGGTGGAGGGCCGCCTGCTGCCGCACACGGTGGAACAACTGCGCGATACGCTCTCCCACGGCCTGGCCGGCTGGGTGATGCGCAACCGCGCGGCCGTGCTGGTGCCCGACACCCGCCAGGACGAACGCTGGGTGCGCCGCGAGGACGATATGGACGAGCGCACCGGGGCTAAATCGGCGCTGTGCCTGCCGCTGCTGGCCCGCGAGCAGATCGTCGGCGTGCTCACCGTGGTGCACCCCGTGCCCGGCCAGTTCAACGAGGAGCACCTGGCCCTGCTGGGCGCCATCAGCGATATTTCGGGCATGGCTGTGCACAACGCCCAGTTGTATTCGTCGCTGGAGAACGCCCACCGGCGCTACCACGAGCTGTTCGAGGATTCGATCGACCCGATTTTCCTCACCGCGTTGAACGGGCAGGTGCTGGAGGCCAACCGTCAGGCCGCCAACGTCACCGGCCACCCGCCGGCCAATCTGTCCAAACACAACATCAAAGATCTGCACGCCGTGCGCTGGGAGCACGTGGGCGGCGGTTTTGAGCGCCTGGCCGGCAACCTGACCGTGCGCTACGAATCGGAGCTCAAGGTGCGCGGCGGCGGCAAGCTGCCCGTGGACGTGTATGCCCGCCGCGTCGAAATTGAAGGCGCGCCCTGCCTGCAATGGATTTTTCGCGACATCTCGGAGCGCAAAGACCTGGATTCGCTGCGCGAAGACCTGAGCGCGATGATCTACCACGACCTGCGCTCGCCGCTGGCCAACATGATCTCCAGCCTGGACATCCTGGCCTCGCTGCTGCCGATCGAGGAGAACGACTCGCTCAAATCGGTCTTCCAGATCGCCACGCGTTCCACCGAGCGCATGCAGCGCCTGATCAGCTCGCTGCTGGACATTAACCGCCTGGAGGCCGGGCAGCCCATCGCCAACCGCGCCGCGGTGATCGTCGCCAACCTGGTGGAGGACGGCCTGGACGCGGTGGCGCCCATGCTGGAGAACAAGCATCTGACCGTCACCCGCGAGCTGGAGCCCAACCTGCCGCCGGCCTTCGTGGATGCCGACATGATCCGCCGGGTGGTGATCAATCTGCTGGACAACGCCAGCAAGTTCACCCCCATGAACGGCCGGCTGCGCGTCACCGCCCGGCTGGTGGGCGAGTGGATCGAGGTGGGCATCTCCGACAGCGGCCCGGGCATCCCGCCAGAGGCGCGCGAGGCGATCTTCAACAAGTTCGCCCGGCTGCAGGGTGAGCGCATGCCCAAGGGGTTGGGGCTGGGGCTGGCGTTCTGCCGGCTGGCGGTGCAGTCACATGGTGGTAAAATCTGGGTGGAAGGCGAGCCGGAACACGGCAGCCGCTTCCTGTTTACGCTGCCCGTATCGAAGACAGCGGCCTGAGGCCGATCATTTATTCCTAGAGGATGAACATGCAGGAAATTGCCGCGCACGTTTTTATCGAAACCGCATACCCGGGCGTCACATTGGCCGCCCTGAACACCCCGCACGGACTGATTTTGGTTGACGCGCCGCTGCGCGGCGAGGATACGCGCTCGTGGCGCGCGATGCTGCTCAACATGGGCGGCGGCGTGGAACGCCTGCTGGTGAACCTGGACGCGCACTTCGACCGCACGCTGGGCGCGCGCGCCATGGATTGCACCGTGGTGGCGCACGAGAAAGTTTCGCAGATCTTCCGCAACCGGCCGGTGACCTTCAAGACGCAGGGGACAGAAACCGGCGCCGAATGGGAACTGTATTCCAACCTGGGCAGCATCCGCTGGGCGCCGCCCGAAATCACCTTCACCGATGAAATGGTGATCCACTGGGGCGGCAGCCCCATCCGGCTGGAATCGCGGCCGGGGGTTTCGCACGGCGCGCTGTGGGTGCATCTGCCCGAGCAAAAGATCGTCTTCGTGGGCGATGCGGTCATGCCCAACCAGCCGCCCTACCTGGCCAGCGCCGACGTGCCGGTGTGGATCGAGGCGCTGCGCCTGCTGCTCTCCGAGCCGTTCCAGAATTACACGCTGGTCAGCGGGCGCGGCGGGCTGGTGACGCATGCCCAGGCGCGCGACCAACTGGCCTACCTGGAGCGCGTGCGCGTGCGCATCGACGGGCTGGTGGAAGCCGGCGGCAAGGCCGAGGACACCGAGGCGCTGATCGCGCCGCTGCTGCAGGGCTTCGAGCCGCTGCCCGAGCACCGCCCCATGTATGAACAGCGCCTGCGCTGGGGCCTGCGCCAGTACTTCCTGCGCCGCAACTTCCCCGAGAGCATCGAGATCGAAGAGTAATAGATAGCCACAGAGATCCTTGATGGCGCCGGTCTTCGACCCGCTATTTGCCGTGCCCGGTTGGGATCAGACAACCCAGGGCACAGCTCAACCGTTATTCACCGCGTCGATTTGATCCTTGCTGCCGTGCCCCTACCATCGGCACCTGTTGGGGCACGGCGATGCAGGCCTCGGACGCCATTTCACCCATGATTTGCCGTGCCCGGTTGGGATCGGACAACCCAGGGCACAGCTCAACCGTTATTAACCGCGTCGATTTGATCCTTGCTGCCGTGCCCCTACCATCGGCACCTGTTGGGGC
>CALMIB010000490.1 GCA_937863945.1 uncultured Longilinea sp. | reverse complement strand
TTCTCGCTGCTGGTATCGCACGGGTGCGTTCCCCCGGCCATGGATGCCATCCTGGGCGCGCCGGATAACCGCGTACAGGGCTTTTTGGCTGCCGGTCACGTGTGCGCGGTGATGGGCTACTGGGAATACCCACCCATCGCGGAGCAGTACGGTGTTCCCATAGTGGTCACCGGCTTTGAGCCGCTGGATCTGGCGCAGGGCATCCTGATGACGGTACGACAACTGGAAGCCGGCACGCATACCGTCGAGAATGCCTATCCGCGCATCGTCACCCGAGAAGGCAACCAGGCTGCCCAGGCGATGCTAAAACGTGTTTTCCGACCCGTTGACCGCAATTGGCGCGGCGTGGGCACCATTCCACTCAGCGGCTGGGGATTGCAACCTGAGTTCGCGGAATTCGACGCCGAAAACCGCTTTGACGTCGGCCACATCCAGACCCGTGAATCGCCCCTCTGCATTGCAGGTGAAATCCTGCGGGGATTAAAAAAACCGGACAATTGCCCGGCCTTTGGCACGCTCTGCACGCCCGCGAATCCACTGGGCGCCCCAATGGTTTCCTCGGAAGGCGCCTGTTCCGCATATTTCCGCTATCACCGTCCTCAAGATACCCTATGACCGATTCAACCCTCCCAATCTTAGAAGGTGCCGCCTGCCCGGTGCCCATGCGCCACGATGACCAGATCGTGATGGGACACGGCAGCGGCGGCCGCATGACACAGGAACTGATCGAGCGGGTATTCGCCCCGGCTTTTGCCAACCCCATCCTGGCCCAATCGAACGACTTTGCGGCCTTCCTGCTGCCTCTCGAAGCCCAACTCCACGGCAGTCTGGCAATTTCCACCGATTCGCACATCGTCAGCCCGTTGTTTTTCGCCGGCGGCGATATTGGCCGCCTGGCTGTGTGCGGCACGGTGAACGATGTGAGCATGTCCGGCGCACAGCCGTTGTATCTCACCGCAGGATTCATCATCGAAGAAGGACTGCCGGTGGAAATGTTGGAACGCATTGTTACCAGCATGCAGGCCGCCGCGCTGGAAGCCGGCGTGCCGATCGTGGCCGGCGACACCAAAGTCGTCGAACGAGGAAAAGCGGATGGGGTGTTCATCAATACCGCCGGTATCGGCTGGATTCCGGCCGGCCGGCAAATCGGCGGTGCGCTGGCCCGGCCGGGCGACGCGGTGTTGATTTCCGGTGCAATTGGCGACCACGGAATCGCCGTCCTTTCGGCGCGCGGAGAACTGGGTTTTGACGCAGCCGTGACTTCGGATGTCGCCCCACTCAACGCCCTGATTGGTGCGGTCCTGCAGGCCGCGCCCGGCGTGCGGGTTCTGCGCGACCCAACCCGAGGCGGATTGGCCACCACGCTCAACGAGATCGCCCAACAGAGCAACGTGTGCATCGAAATCACTGAGGCTACCATTCCGATTCATACGCCCGTGCAGGCTGCCTGTGACATGCTCGGATTCGACCCCCTCTACGTAGCCAACGAAGGCAAGGTGATCGTCATTCTCCCGCCGGATCAGGTGGATGCCGCGCTGGCGGCCACGCACCGCTTGCCGTACGGCGCTGAAGCCGCAGCCATCGGCGTGGTCAAACCCAGCCCTGCCCGGAGAGTCTTGATGAAGACCTTCATCGGCGGCACCCGAGTTCTGGACGTCCTGGCAGGCGAAATGCTGCCGCGCATTTGTTGAGCAACTACCTTGACATTCCTTGTTTCCAATTTATACTTACGCACGATTGACGCGAAGCCAACCATTCATCGATTGAGGAACCATGAAAATTAATTACCAGGAAACGACATCGGATTTGCTGAAACGGATCGACATTCACTCCAAATTCGGCAGCCGGGATATCGACCAGTGGATGCTGGATCTTTTGAAGTTGAACAAAGGCCTGAAGATCCTCGATGTGGCCTGCGGTGCGGGCAAGCAATGCTTCTCCTTCTACAACTACCTGGAAGGCGACGCGGAAATCCTGGGCGGAGACGTATCTCCCGAACTACTCAGCCAGGCGCGCAGCGAAGCCGAAAAGCAAAAAGCCAATATCCATTTCATGGACCTGAATTTCAATCAACCCTTCCCCCTGGAAGAAAACCGCTTCGACCTGCTTTCGTGCTGTTTTGCAATTTATTATGCCGAGGATATCCCATTCACC
>CALMIB010000489.1 GCA_937863945.1 uncultured Longilinea sp. | reverse complement strand
GTGACCGCTCGCGCATGGGGCTGCAGGGGGAGGTTCTGTGCGCGTCCGCCCTCGGCATCCGCAACGTGTTGTGCCTCACCGGCGACCACCCGCGCCTGGGTCCGCCGCCCAACGGCCGCATGGACATCTGGGACCTGGACGCCATCCAGATGCTGTGGGTCATCCGCCAGATGCGCGATGAGGGGCATTTCCTCGATTGCCGTGAGATCAAGTGCGTGCCGCAGGTCTTCCTCGGCGCCGCCGGCTCGCCCAACTCGTCCACCCCGCTCATCCAGGCCATGCGCGAGGAGAAGAAGGTCAATGCCGGCGCGCAGTTCCTGCAGACCAACCTGGTATTCGATTACGACCGTTTCGTGGAGTACCTCGAAGCCCTGGAGCGCCGCGACGTCGCCGTGCGCGCCCCGCTGCTGGTGGGCATCTCGCCCATTCGCAGCATCAACGCCGCGCACTATATGAATAAGATTCCCGGCGTGCGCGTCCCCGAAGCGTACATCAAACGCATGGAGGCCTCACCCGACCCGAAAGAGGAATCCGTGCAGATGACACTCGAGCTGATCGATAAGGTCAAACGCCTGCCCGGCGTGCGCGGCCTGCATTTCATGTCCGTCACCTGGGAGTCGATCGTCCCGCGCCTGATCAAGGACAGCGGCTTGCGCCAGGGGGATTAACGTGGCACGGGTGATTTTATTGCGGATTCGATCGAAACATTTTAAGCCGTAGCGTCATTGCGAACGTTCTATGTGAGTGCTGTGCACGAACGTTCTATGTGAGTGCTGTGCACGAGCCGCGAATTGTGCGGCACCCGTGGAACACAAAACATTCCAGGGCAGGCGGCAAACCCCTCACCGTATGGGCGATTCACGCGGTTTTCGCGTCCCCGAACGTATTTGGTGAGAGGGATGAATCGCCCCTACCACAGGCATTTCAAAATTCTGAAAACTACGGCCCGGCAACCCGCCGGTTTTCCGTGATAAACTTTACAGTTGCCATGAACCAGACAGACACCGCGGAATTCACCATCCCCCAGCAATACACCACCGACCGCCGCTCACCGGCGCGCTGGGTCATCTCGCACGCGCTGCGCCAGTGGTGGCTGCTGCTCATCGCGCTGGCCGGGGCGCTCGGCAACGCCGGCCTGATGGCGGTGGGACAGGTGCAGGTGGGCAAAGCGTTCAACGTGGTTTCGGCGCCGGTCTTCGACGCGAAAGCTTTGTGGAATATTTTCTTCATCATCGCGGCCGCCGGCGTGGCGCGCGGACTGCTGCAATTTTCGCGCAACTTCGGCTTTGAGTTCATCGCCCAGCGCATCGAGCGCAACGTGCGGCGCGAGCTCTATGCCAGCCTGCTGAGCAAGAGCATGACCTTCCACAACCTGCAGCCGGTGGGCGACACGATGGCGCGCGCCACCAACGATGTACGCGAGGTCAATTTCCTCTTCAGCCCCGGGCTGAACATGGTGGTGGGCTCGCTGACGTTCCTCATTTTCCCGGTCATCACCGCGCCGCGCTACCACCCCTCCCTGATGCTGGTGCCCGGCATCTTCATCGTGCTGTACTTCATCCTGCTCAAGATCTACATGGGCGGTTTGGCGCCCATCACCGAAGAGGTACGCGAGGCGTTCGGGTCGCTCAACATCCGCCTGGCGGAGTCGCTGGACGGCATTGACGTGGGCAAGGGCTCGGCGCAGGAAGCCCGTGAGATACACATCTTCGACAAGAATGTCACGCGCTACAAGAACGCCGCCATCGCCCAGGGCAGGAAGGAAGCCAAATTCCTGCCGCTGCTTCTTTACTCTGTAGCGCTGGCGGGCGGGCTGCTGCACGTGATGCTGCTCTTCCGGCAGGGGCTGGTCGACCTGGGCGGGGTGATCGGTTACTTCGGGCTGCTGCTGATGCTCGACTTCCCGACCTTCGCCTCCCTGTGGGCCTATTCCCGCATCTCCCTCGGGCTGGCCGGCGCGCGGCGCATCCTCGAATTAATGAACCGCGAAAACAACCTTGACCAGAACGCCGCGGGGTTCGCGCAGCCGCTGCGCGGGGCGGTGGAGTTCCGCAACGTCACGTTCCGCTACGGCGACGGCGAACCCGTGCTGGAGGACGTGAGTTTCAAAATTGAGCCAGGCAAGACGGTCGCGATCGTCGGGCAGACCGGCTCGGGCAAGACCTCGCTCATCCGCCTGGTCAACCGCACCTACGACGTGACCGCGGGGCAGGTGCTGGTGGACGGCCGGGACGTGCGTGACTGGAACCTCGAGAACCTGCGACGCAGCATTTCGATCATCGAGCAGGATATCTTCCTGTTCTCGCGCTCGATCGCCGATAACATCGCCTTCGGTAAACCCGGCGCCACCCGCGAAGAGGTGATCCAGGCGGCCAAAGCCGCCCAGGCGCACGAGTTCATCACCACCTTCGCCGAGGGCTACGACACGGTCATCGGCGAGCGCGGCGTCACCCTTTCCGGCGGGCAGCGGCAGCGCCTGGCGCTGGCGCGCGCCTTCCTCACCGACCCGCGCATCCTGATGCTCGACGATTCGACCAGCGCCATCGACTCGGCCACCGAGGACCGCATCCAGCGCGCGATCTATGCCGCGGCGCGTGGCCGAACCACGTTCATAATCACTCACCGACTGTCGCAGATCCGCTGGGCCGACCTCATCCTGGTGGTGCGCGGCGGAAAACTGGCGGCGTCCGGGACACATGAGGAATTGCTGCAGACCAGCGAAGCGTACCGCCGCATATTCAGCGAGTAGCACGAGAGGACCATGGGCTTTTTCAGTTCGTTAGACGCGGAAAAATACGACCGGACCTACCAGGACAAAGAACTG
>CALMIB010000488.1 GCA_937863945.1 uncultured Longilinea sp. | reverse complement strand
CGCTGGTCGCCGGACGGCAAGGCGCTCGCCTACGCCCGCCCCGACAGCATTGGCATTGTCAATCTGGAAGAGAAAACCCAGCAGCCGCTCATCGATGTCATCCCGTTTCAGACAGGCAGCGATTGGGCCTGGGTTCCGGGCATCTCCTGGTCACCGGATCATAACATCCTGTATGCCACGCTTCACGCGCCCATGTCCGGCGTCACGAACAATGAAACCTCGCCGCTTTTCGACCTGGCCGCCGTTTTTCCGGATCAGGGCGCACAGCCGCTTGCGCTTGTCCTGCAAAGCGGCATGTTCGCCTACCCATCCATTTCGCCAGTCGATGAGACCTCGCAAGGGTACCAGGTTGCCTACCTGCAATCCATTTTCGCCGATCAAAGCGATACCAGCAATTACCGTCTCATGGTGATGGATCAGGATGGCTCCAACCGGGTGAGCCTTTTTCCCGCACCCGGTTTGCCCGGCATTGAGCCGCAACTGGTGGTTTGGTCTCCTGAAAAACTGGAGAATGCCTACTGGCTGGCGGTGATTTACCAGAACAACCTGTACTTCGTCAACACAAGCGATGGCCAGGCGCAACAGATTACAGGCGACGGCTTAATCGGTAATATTGATTGGAAATGACCTTGTCTGATTTCACAGGGAGGATAGAATGAGAATATTGATTACCGGTGCTGCCGGTTTCCTGGGCTCGCACCTTTGCGAACGCATGATCCGTGAAGGTCACGATGTGATCGGCATGGACAACTTCATCACCGGCAACCCCGACAACCTGGCGCACCTGACCGGCAACAAACAGTTTACCTTTGTCCGCCACGATGTTGCCAACTTCATTTTCGTTCCCGGCGGCAAGGTCGACGCGGTCATGCATTTTGCATCACCAGCCAGCCCCAATCCCCTGTCGCCTTACGGCTACACCAATCTGCCCATTCAAACCATGAAAGCCGGCGCGCTGGGCACGCACAACTCCCTGGGCGTTGCCAAGGCCAACAACGCGCGCTTTTTGCTGGCATCTACCAGCGAAATTTACGGTGACCCCCTGGAACATCCCCAAAAAGAGACTTACTGGGGGCATTGCGATCCAATCGGCGTTCGTTCCGTTTATGATGAAGCCAAACGCTTCGCCGAGGCATTGACGATGGCGTATCATCGGTTCCATGGTGTGGATACACGCATTGTACGTATCTTCAACACCTATGGGCCGCGCATGCGCCTGGATGACGGCCGCGTGGTGCCCAACTTCATTCAACAAGCGTTGCGTGGCGAGCCGCTCACCGTTTACGGGGATGGCAGCCAAACGCGCAGTTTCTGCTATGTGGACGACCTGGTGGAGGGCATTTACCGGTTGTTAATGTCGGACGAACACATGCCGGTAAATATTGGCAATCCGGCGGAAATCACAATCAGCGAATTTGCCAACGTGATCAACCGGATCGCCGGAAACCCGGCAGGCATTGACCAGAAAAAAGACCTGCGGCTGGGCGACGATCCGCAAAGACGCCGGCCGGATATCAGGCGGGCAATCGAAATTCTGCACTGGGAACCAAAGGTTTCGCTGGAGGAAGGTATTGCCCGCTCGATTCCTTATTTCCGATCCAAGATGGGCATTGAATGATCCTTACGAATCAAAAAGAACGAACGCGATTTTTAAAATTTGCCTTTGTCGGCGCTGTCGGCGCGGTGGTTGATTTTGGCATCTTCAACCTGATGGCCGGTCCCCTGCATGTGTCGGCAATCTGGTCAGGCATGACGTCATTCGTCGCGGCGGTGGTCAGCAACTTCCTGTGGAACCGGTACTGGACCTACCCAGACTCACGCAGCAAACCGCTCACCCATCAGTTGACTCAATTTGTGCTGGTCAGCCTGGTTGGTTTGGCTATACGCACAATATTGTTCTCCCTGCTGGAGACCTCCTTCATTCGCGTCGCCAATAACATCCTGCCGGCCAATTTCCCCTTCACCCCCGTCAC
>CALMIB010000487.1 GCA_937863945.1 uncultured Longilinea sp. | reverse complement strand
AGTGTGTTTTCAACCGGGCGGCCAGCATTGATGGATTTCCAGATTTTGTGTTCTTTATTGGCCAGGGGCGTATCGATCTGGTCGGAGGCATTCAACCGTCCGAGTGGACCTACGCGGTAAACGCCGTTCGGCCAGCCGAGTTTCTTGTAATAGGGGAATTTGAGGTACGACCAATTTTCGACGTGCTCGGCGATGTAATCCAGGTAATTGCGGCCGTCGAATTTCTCAAGCTGCTCGCCGTTCACATCAACCAGGCGGACATCGCCGTCGTAGAGTTCGAGGCTATTGTTTGGGGTGACCAGGCCGAAGTAGCCCGACTTGAGCGGTGCAAATTTGGCGATATCCTCGGCGTTGCGCTGCGCCCAGTCCTTCATGATGGCGATGCCGGTCTGGATGGTCTTGATCGATTCGTCCAGGTTGGCAAGGATTTTATCGCGGTCCGCGATGGTGAGGGCGCGGTTGACGCCGCCTGGAATGGCAAAGTTGGGGTGAATGCGGCGGCCGCCCAGGATGCTGATGATTTCCTGGCCGAACTTGCGCAAATTGATCGCTTTGCCGGCCAGTTCGGGGTTGGCCTGGATGATTCCGACCACATTGCGGATGGCGGGGTCGGCGTCGAAGCCAAGCAGCAAGTCCGGGCCGGCCAGTTCGAAGAAGTGCATGCCGTGGCTCTGGATCACCTGGCCCATGTGCATCAGCTCGCGCAACAGCACGGCGGGGCGGGGTGGCGGACAGCCCAGGGTTTCATCCGCAGCTTTGGCGGCTGCCAAATGGTGGCTGACAGGGCAGATGCCACAGATACGGGGGGTGATCAAGGGCATTTCAAAGACCATGCGGCCTTCACAGAATTTTTCGAAACCTCGAAATTCATTGATATGCAGGTAAGCATGGTCCACCTTGCCGGAATCATCCAGGTGGATGGTTACCTTGGCGTGGCCTTCGATACGCGTTACGGGTTCAATCGTTATTTTTTGCGCAACCATTTCTTACCTACTAATGCCAGTGAAGCTTGTCGCCGATAATTTCGGGCTTTCGGCCCTGGGCAAGTTCGCTCAAAACGTAATAGATGACATCCGGATCTGGCGGGCAACCCGGGACGAAAATGTCCACCGGAACCACTTCATGAAGCGCGCGGACTTTCTGGGGTACCGCTAATTCAGGATCATCCGGAATTTTGCCTTCCGAATCGGTGCTTTCGGTTTCAACGTAGGCGCGCCTCAGTACTTCTTGCAGGGTGAACATGTTGCGCATGGCCGGGACGCCTCCGAAAACGGCGCAATCGCCCAGGGCCACCAGCAGCGTGCACCGGCTGCGCATGCGGTGAGCCACCTCTTCATTGGCAGAATTATTCACGCCGCCTTCGAGAATGCCAACTGCGACGCCATCCTCATCCGGTTCTTTCAAATCCGTGATCGGCATAGCCCGCAAATCTGCCAATTCTGCAATTTTGATGATGCGTTCGTCAATATCCAATAACGACATGTGACAGCCTGCGCAGCCTGCCAGCCAATCGCTTGCAATTTTTGGTTTACCCATTGTTTTGCTCCTCTTATCCTGCGCTACCAGTTTCCTAAGCAACCACGGCCACTGCCGGCGTGCGCGCGGCCAGTTCTTGCTTCCAATCGCCTTTGAGGTCATATCCCAATGCAGCCCCCAGGGTTTCGAGAGTCAGCAGGTTGGAATGAACCCCCTTGGGAGCTTCCAGGCTGGGTTGGGCTTCCTGTAGTTTTCCTTCCAGGTTCAGGTAATGCCCGGTCAATTCCGCCCACATTTCCACGGGCAACACCACGTTCGCCTGCTCGGCCAACGGCGTATGATAGGCAGTTTGAACCACCAAAAACGGAACATTCTTGAGCTGATCTTCGATCTTTTGCGACACGAAATCATCACCCAGCGCGACGTAAGCAGCCTGATGACCGTTGAGCTTGAAGGGTTTCTCCAAATGAAGTTGCGAAGCGAACAGGCTGTTGGCGCCGCCTTTGAGGCCGATGACGGCCCCGTGGAAGGATTTGGCCAGCTTGACCAGCGCTTCGAGGTCAGCTTCATGAACGCCTGCGCCGTACAGGAAGACCGGTTGCTTCGCGCCGGCCAGCAGTTCCTGCGCCGCGGCCATTTCCGGGTTGCCGTCCGATTGCGCCAGCTTCGCAAGTGTGTCGCGCATGCCCGCGGCGCCAGTTTTGAGAGTCACATCCGCCGCGAGATCCAGCCCGTTGGCGCCGGCATCGACCAGAATGAGTTTGGTGCCAAGCGGTTGCGCGCGCTTTATGAAGAACCCGGCCACTTCGTGATCCTGGGTCAGATCCGCGCCGGCGACCAGCACGCAGTCCGCGCCATCCAGGGCGTTGAGATTGCCCTCAAAAGATTTCCCGGTTTTTTCAGCCAGTTTCGCGGCGGCGGTGGTTGGCAGGCCTTCTTCCAGGGTGGTGACCATGTCGCTCTTCATATAGTCCGCGAAGAGTTTCTTGAAGGCGTACAGGGCCTCGGCCGGAAGCCGCGTGGAAGCCAGCGCGGCAAGGCCGTTGGACTGCTTGCCGCTCAACGGTTTCAGATGTTCAACAATGTACGCCAGCGCTTCATCCCAGGTAGCCTGTTTGAGGGCGCCATCCTTGCGGACCATCGGCGACGTGATGCGCTCGCGTTTTTCATCCATCGGGTAGAAGCGGCCTACCTTGCACAAAATGCCGCCATTGACCGCCGCCTCCCAATCGCCGTTGATGCGCACCAACTGGTTGTCGCGGCTGTCCACGATGATCCCGCAACCAACCGAGCAGCCGACGCACAGGGTGGAGGTCTTTTCCACCTGGGCGTCATGTCCCTTGTACGCGCTGTGGCGTTCGATGATGGCGCCGGTCGGGCAGACCTGCACGCAGGAACCGCAGGAAACGCAGCTTGATTCACCCAACGGAGTGGAACCCAGGTCGGCGATCAGCATGCTCAGCGCGCCGCGCTCTTCAAATCCCAGCGTGAAATTGCCCACCAGTTCGCAGCACGCGCGCACACACCGGCGGCAGAGGATTCAGCGGTTGTTATCCA
>CALMIB010000486.1 GCA_937863945.1 uncultured Longilinea sp. | reverse complement strand
GACGGGGTGAACAGGTCGGCCAGGCCCCCGGCCAGCCCAGGCCGGCCGATGGCCGCGGCGCGCGCCGGCAGCCCCAGCAAAAAGCGGCGCTCGGTGAGCGGCGGGCCGCTCAGGCAGGCCACGGCGTTGCCGGCCTGCTCGACCGCCTTCAGGTAGGCGCGCAGCCGGCGGGTGGATTCGGGCACGCCCTCCAGCGCCAGCCAGCCCTGCCGGGCGCTTTCGGCCAGCGGGCGGGCGCGCTCGATTATGTTTTCGGGCTCGTAGAACTGCGCCGCGGCCGACGCCTGGGTGAATTCGAACCAGTGCGCCACGTCGTACAGGTGCAGCGGATCCTCGGCCAGGAACGAGCCGATCCACGGATCGGTGCGCAGGGTGCGCGGGCGCTGGTACAGGCGCTGCGAGTAGTGGGCGATATCCAGGCTGACCTCGTCGGTCAGGCGCACCACCTCGCGCTCGACGGGCGGTTCGCTGCTGTGCACGATGATCAGGTCGATGTCAGTCACCCCGCCCAGCAGCGGCTGTTCGGTGGTCAGCGAACCGGTCAGATAGATGCACAGGATGTCGCGGCTGGCGCGGGCGCGCTGCGCTGCGGTATCGCGGGCGGTCTTCAGCAGGGTTTCGCGGGTGATGCGCATAAGCGTTGCGGTTTCCTTGTGGATATTATAGCATTTAGCGGTTGGCTGTTGGCGTTTAGCTATTAGCTTTTAGCTGCCTGCCCTCGCAGAG
Organism: uncultured Longilinea sp.; assembly: GCA_937863945.1. Classification (GTDB taxonomy): domain Bacteria; phylum Chloroflexota; class Anaerolineae; order Anaerolineales; family Anaerolineaceae; genus Longilinea. Next base: position 1,681 of record CALMIB010000486.1, on the reverse strand, counting down.
GGTTGGCGTCTAGCTTTTACTGCCTTCCCTTGCAGGGGTTAGCTTTTCGCACAATGCGCTAAAATGCTTTGTCAGTGGTTTGGCTATTATCAGATCCTTTACGTATGGTCGTGAACACCGGTATGGGTCTTGGCTAATTGCTAACAGCTAATGGCTAACAGCTAATCGCCAATCGGCAACTCCGGCTGGAAAGGCGCCAACAGCAGCGCCTGGCGGATGCGGTTCTCCACAAAGGCCAGGTCCTCGGGGTGGCGCACGAAGTCGATCTGGTTGGCGTCCAGCACCAGCACGGGCACGCGTCGGTCCTCGCCCAGGAACGATTTGTCGTAGGCGCGGTTGAGCATGTCGATGTAGTCGGGGTCCATCTGGCGCTCGTAGGGGCGGTCGCGCATGGCGATGCGCTGCATGAGCGTCTCGGTGGAGGCGCGCAGGTACACGATCAGGTCGGGCGACGGAATCTTCTCGGCCAGCGCCTCGTGCACGCGGTAATACATCTCCAGCTCGTCGCCCTGCAGGTTGATGCTGGCGAACAGCGAGTCCTTCTCGAAGGTGTAGTCGCTGATCAGGTGCTGGCCGTCGGAGATCATGCCGGGCACGTTGCGATTCTGCTGGTGGTAGCGCGAGAGCAGGAAGAAAATCTGCGTCTGGAAGGCGTAACGGGCGCGGTCGGAATAAAAGTTGGAGAGGAAGGGGTTTTCTTCAAAGACTTCCAGCAGCAAATTGGCCTGGAAGACCGGCTGTAACATGCGGGCGAGCGTCGTTTTGCCCACCCCGATGACGCCTTCAATCGCAAAGAACATAGCAGCTCCGTCGAAGATGCCCCGCCGGGCAGGACCGGGGCAAAAGTTGTATTGCTGATACTATACCACACAACCCCGCGCGGGAAGGATGCGCGAAATTCTTAAAATCGATAAGCAGCCAGGAACAAAGGGTTAGCAATGTGCAATGTGGAAGAGGACCTGGACATTTTCCAGGCTATTTATTTGACTCGCCACATTACTCGTTACTCATAACGCATTACCCATTACCCATCCCTCATCACCCTGAACGCATCACTCAAAACTCTTCCCCCCTTGACATTCCTCTCAAAACATCGCATAATAAATATAGAACAATATTTCTATTGCAAAACCAACCAAAACAATGACGCGAATCCTCTTTTTGCCCGACGACCGCACTATTTTGCAATTCGACTCCGCCGAGCCCGCCGAAGACCTGGTGGGCGCGGTCAATGCCGGGCGCTGGCTGCCGCCGGAGCCCTACCGCGGCGGCTTTGGCCTGGGCCTGCCGGAAAACCGGCTGCGCGCCAGCCGCCAGGGCGCGCTGGTGGTGGTGATGCTCTCCGCAGGCAGCGCGGATCCGCCGGCCGGGCCGTTGGACGCCGAGGGGCGGCCGCTGCTCAGCCGGCGCACGCTGGAGGTGCTGCACGGCCTGGCCGAAGGCCTCACCACCCGCCAGATCGCGGCGCGCCTGGGCCTGTCGCCGCGCATGGTGCAATACCACGTCAGCGAGATCAAGCGCCGCCTGGGAGCGCGCAGCCGGGCGCAATCGGTCAGCCGCGCGCAGGCGTTGGGCATGGTGAAGCGCAGAAAGTGAACCGGCCTGCGGCTGCCCGGTGGATTGAACTGACCCGCACGGCGAAAATTGCGGCGCAAAATTTAACAGCGGCCGTTACAGCGCC
>CALMIB010000485.1 GCA_937863945.1 uncultured Longilinea sp. | reverse complement strand
CGCTTTTCGCATGGAAGAAAACGGCCTGATCCGCGATGCCGCCGCATTTCGCCTGTACCTGATTTATGCGGGCATCGAACAGACCATGCAGGCAGGCACCTATTCATTGAATCCGGGCCTGACCCCGTTGGAAATCGCCAACATCATCCAAAACCCGCTGTCGCAGGAAGTCGCCTTCGTCATCCTGGCAGGCTGGCGCGCGGAAGAGATTGCCAACCTGTTGCCCACCTCGGGGTTGTCGGTGACGCCCGGCGAGTTCCTGGCGCTGGTCAAAGCGCCGGTTGGGTTGCAACTGCCAGCCGGGCTCGAAACAGGGATGCCGCTGGAAGGCTACCTGGCGCCGGGTGAGTACCTGATGCGCAGGGATATCAGCGCCCAAGCCCTGGCGCAGACCTTCATCGACCGCTTTGAACAGGAATTGACTCCGGACATGCGCGCTGGATTTGAGCGTCAGGGATTATCCTTATCTCAAGCGGTCACGCTGGCTTCGATTGTCGAGAAGGAAGGTGTGGTGGATGATGAGCATCCGATGATCGCGTCGGTGTTTCTTAACCGCCTGGCCATCGGCATGAAGCTGGACAGCGACCCGACGGTTCAATATGCCCTGGGCTACAACCCAGACCAGCATACCTGGTGGACCAATCCGCTCTCCTACGCGGATTTGCAGACCGACTCAGCCTTCAACACGTACGTGTATGCCGGCCTGCCGCCGCATCCCATCAGCAATCCCGGATTGAGCGCCCTACAGGCTGTTGCATATCCTGCGCAAAGCCCTTATTATTATTTTCGAGCACGCTGTGATGGTTCGGGCCTGCATGCATTTGCCAGGACCTACGAAGATCATCTCCAGAATGCCTGCCCGTAAGCGAAACGACGTCAGCCACGCAAATTGAGGAGCGATCGATGGATATATTAGGAATTGATATTGGCGGTTCCGGGATCAAAGGCGCAATTGTGGACGTTGCGACGGGAGAAGTCAAAACGGAACGCTACCGTCTGGAAACGCCGGAAGGCGCAAAACCAGCAGACATTGCCGAGACGGTTGACCAGGTGGTCAAAAAGTTCTCTTATCGCGGGCCGGTGGGTATCGGGTTTCCGGCGGTTGTGATCCACGGTGTGTGCTATTCGGCGGCCAATATTGATGCGAGTTGGATCGGGATCAACGCCGATGAGTTGGTGGGAAATGTGACCGGGTTGCCGGTACACACGGTGAATGATGCCGATGCAGCCGGAGTTGCGGAAATGCGCTTTGGAGCAGGGCGGGGCATCGACCGCGGCGTGGTCATTATGTTGACCATCGGTACCGGAATAGGTTCAGCGGTCTTCACGGACGGCCACCTGGTTCCGAATACCGAACTGGGCCACCTTGAAATTCGCGGAAAAGACGCCGAGCGGCGAGCATCGGATGCCGCCCGAAAACGTAAGAATCTCTCCTGGGAAGAATGGGCCGATCGTTTCCAAGAGTACCTGGAAACGATTGAGAAATTATTCTCGCCCGACTTGATCATCCTGGGCGGCGGCGCAAGCAAAGAGGCAGAACTATTTTTGCCGCACCTTTTCACGCGGGCAAAAATTGTTCCAGCCCGGTTGTTAAACCAGGCCGGAATCATCGGGGCTGCCATTTACGCGAAAGAACAGGGTTAACCGCCGCCGCCGGTGCCAACCATGCCGCCTTCGGTGAACTTCCGCAAATCGCGGAAGGTGGCGGTGACATCCGCTTCAGTCAACGGCTCGCCGGTGGTGCGCTTGAGCGTACCCTGGCGGGCTTTTTCGAGCGCCAGATCCTGGATGGTCATGTTGCGGTTCAGCGCTTCCTTGACCAGCGCGGCGCCGGCCGCATAACCGATGACGGGGTTCATGGCGGTTACGAGGATGGTGTTTTTCGCCAGCCAGCCTTCGGCTTTTTCTCGATTAGCGCGGATGCCCACCACGCATTTATCGGTGAAGGCGTTGACCGCGCCGATGGTGACCTGCATGGCTTCAAACAGGTTGTGGGCAATGATGGGCATCATCACGTTCAATTCCAGTTGGCCGGCCTGCGCGGCCAGGTTGACGGTGGTATCGCAACCGATGACGTGGAACATAGCCATGTCCAACATCTCGGCCATCACCGGGTTGACCTTGCCCGGCATGATGCTCGACCCGGGTTGAACGGCCGGCAGCCTGATTTCGTCCAGGCCGGTCGTTGGTCCGGACGAGAGCAGGCGGAAATCGTTGGCGATGCGGATGAGCGTGATGGCCAGGGTTCGCAGGGATGCGGAAAAATCGGCCGCGTCGGCCATCGATTGCATGGCCTCAAACAGGTCATCGGCCGGATACAGGCTGAGGCCGGTCAGTTCAGACAGGCGCCGCGCCATGCGGGCTGAATAATCCGGCGGGGCATTCAGGCCGCTTCCTGTTGCGGTTCCGCCGATGCCCAGGCGGCGCAATCCTTCTGCCGAGCGCAGGATGCGCTCACGGTCGCGTTCCACCGCGCGGGCATAAGCGCCAAATTCCTGTCCCAGGCGCACGGGTACGGCGTCCTGCAGATGGGTCCGCCCCGATTTGACAATCCCATCGAATTCGATGGATTTTTGCCGCAATGCATCAGTCAAACGAACCAGGGCTTGATCCAGTTCATCCAGCCGCCAGAGGCAACCCAGCCGGATGGCGGTGGGGATGGTGTCGTTGGTGGACTGGGACATGTTGACATGGTCGTTGGGATGGACCCGATATTCACCCAGGCTTCCGCCCAGCAGCACGCTCGCCCGATTGGCAATGACTTCATTGATATTCATATTGTGGCTGGTGCCGGCGCCGGCCTGAAAAGGATCCACGACGAAGTGCGCATCCCAAAGGCCATTCATGACCTCGGCTGCTGCGGCGGAAATGGCATCGGCTTGCTGCTCACCCAGCAGCCCCAAGTCCCTGTGCACGTCAGCGGCTGCACGTTTGATGGCCGCCATGGACCAGATGAACGCGCGCCAGGGCTTTAACCCGGATACTGGAAAATTGATCACCGCGCGTTGGGTCTGCGCCCCGTACAACGCATCGCGCGGCACCAGTACTTCGCCCAGCGAATCACGTTCGATTCGAAACTCTTGTGTCTGTTCGCTCAAAGGACACCTCCAGAAAAGCAAAGAGGAAGTCTCGTCGACTTCCTCTTTGCATCGAAAATGCAGGTTAGCCTGCTGCGCTGTAGCCTGGGCCGTCTTTGAAGAAGGCCGCGTTGGCAGCGATATCGGGCGTGAGGTCAACCACTTCGCCAGCCGCCAGGACGCGGGTTCCCTCAAGGTGGACTGCCTCGCCGTCATGGTTGTGCCCGTCATAAACGGTGGTAAAACCCGGGGTGCCGACAGGTTGCGAG